>JBJTIQ010000111.1:0-2725 GCA_046095085.1 Actinomycetota bacterium
GCTCCTGCGCGCGATCAACGGCCTGGTCCCCCACTTCACCGGCGGCACGCTCCAGGGTCGGGTCACGGTCGACGGCCGCGACACCTCCGCCCACCACCCGCGCGACCTTGCCGACGTCGTCGGCATGGTGCCGCAGGATCCAAGGTCGAGCTTCGTCACCGACACGGTCGAAGAGGAACTCGCCTACAGCATGGAGTGCCTCGGCGTCGACGCCGGCACGATGCGTCGACGGGTGGAGGAGACGCTCGACCTGCTCGGACTGGCCGACGTGCGCGACCGGCCGCTGCTCAGCCTGTCGGGCGGCCAGCGCCAGCGCGTGGCGATCGGCGCCGTTCTCACTGCGCATCCGCGCGTCCTCGACCTCGACGAGCCCACGAGCGCACTCGATCCGGGTGCTGCCGAGGAGGTCCTGGCCACCCTGCAGCGCCTCGTCCACGACCTCGGGGTCACGGTCGTGATGGCCGAGCACCGACTCGAGCGCGTGCTCGAATACGCCGACCGCATCCTGCTGATCCCCGGTGACGGACGCCCGCCCATCCTCGGCGATCCCGGCCCGACCATGCAGACCTCGCCCGTCGCGCCACCCGTCGTGCATCTCGGGCGGCTCGCGCAGTGGCGACCGCTACCCCTATCCGTGCGCGACGCGCGACGGCAGGCGGGAGCACTGCGAGACCGCCTAGCCGACGTCGTCCTCGAGGATGAGCCAGCGACAGGGGCACGCGTCGTGTCCATCGATCGCACGCGCGCGTCCTACGGCCACATCCCCGCCCTGCGCGGGATCACCCTCGACGTGTCCGAGGGGGAGCTCATCGCACTCATGGGTCGCAACGGCGCCGGCAAGTCGACGCTGCTGTCGACGCTGGTCGGCCTGCGTCGCCCAGACGCGGGCACCGTACGCATTGCCGGACTCGATCCGGCGACCCTGCGCGGGCCGAAGCTCATCGGTCGCATCGGGCTCGTCCCGCAGGACTCCGCCGACCTGCTCAGTCGCGACACCGTCGGTGCCGAATGCCGCGATGCCGACCGCGATGCGCACTGCGCCGAGGGAAGCACCGCGAACCTGCTCGCCGAACTCGCCCCCGAGATCGACGTCCACGCCCACCCACGCGACCTGTCGGAGGGGCAGCGACTGGCACTAGCCCTCGCCATCGTGCTCGTGGCCGAGCCCGCGGTGCTGCTGCTCGATGAGCCCACGCGCGGACTCGACTACCCGACCAAGGCGCGCCTCGCCGAGATCCTGCGCGGGCTCGCAGCGCGTGGCCACGCGGTGGTCATCGCCACGCATGACGTCGAACTCGCCGCCGACGTTGCCACCCGCGTCGTCGTCCTGGCCGACGGCGAGGTCGTGGCCGACGGTCCCACCCCCCAGGTCGTCATCGGCTCGCCTCTCTTCGCACCGCAGGTGGCGAAGGTCCTCGCCACGCGACCCGGCGAGCGCGTGCCCCTCACCGTCCCCGCCGTCGCGGCCGCACTGGGAGTCGCCGGATGAACACCGCCGTGCGCATGGGTCCCTGGTCGTGGGCCGCTGTCGGCCTGGCAACGGCCGTGGGCCTGCTGGCGTTCGGCTGGCCATTCCTCGCCGAGCCCGGTTCGGCGGCCGTCGCGCACGCATCGGATGCGCCGTGGCTCTTCGCGGTCGTGATCCCACTAGTGCTGCTCGTCGTGCTCGCGCAGATCGCGGAAGGCGGCATGGACGCTAAGTCCATCGCCATCCTCGGCGTGCTCGCCGCCGTCGTGACCGCGCTGCGACCCCTCGGTGCGGGTACGGCGGGCCTCGAACCCATCTGGTTCGTCATCGTGCTGGGCGGCCGCGCACTCGGGCCCGGATTCGGGTTTGCACTGGGCTCGCTGTCACTGGCCTCGTCCGCGCTGATCACGGGCGGCGTAGGCCCATGGCTGCCGTTCCAGATGATCGCCGCCGCATGGGTCGGACTCGGTGCCGGACTCCTTCCCCCGCTTCGTGGGCGTCCGGAGGTCGCGATGCTCGCGGCCTACGGCATGGTCGCGTCGATGGCCTACGGATTGGTCATGAACCTGTGGTTCTGGCCGTTCCTCAGCGGCATGGAATCCGCCTCCTACGCCGAGGGCATCCTGTTTGATCCGGGAGCTCCAGTCTCGGACAACCTCACGCGCTGGCTGGCGTTCTCACTCGTGACGTCGCTGGGCTGGGACATCCCGCGCGGGGTGCTGACAGCGGTGCTCATCCTCCTGGTCGGGCGACCGGTGCTCACCGCACTGCGGCGCACCGCACGACGTGCCAACTTCGCGCCCTCGGTGGAGTTCATCGCTCCCCCACTCGCCGAGAGCCGGCGCTGATGGAGGTCCTGCTCCTGGGTACGGGCGCGGCCGATGGCTGGCCGAGTCCCTTTTGCCTGTGCCTGTCATGCGCTGACGCACGATCTCGCGGCGAGGTGCGCTTGCCCACGGCCGCGCTTCTGGGCGATCACGTGCTCCTCGACGCCGGTCCCGCCGTACCCGGTGCCGTTGCGCGCGCGGGTCGATCGCTGCGCGACGTCCACCACGTGCTCGTGACGCATGCGCACCCCGATCACCTCGATCCGGCGCTACTGCTGTGGCTGTCATGGAATCCGACGCCTCACACGCTGCACATCTGGGGACCGCCGAGCGTGCGACTGGCGTGCAAGGAGTGGGTCGGGCCCCACACGCCGGTGGAGTTCCACGACGTACGCCCCGGCGACGTGGTCGCTCTCGACACCCCCGAGGG
>JBJTIQ010000112.1:0-6778 GCA_046095085.1 Actinomycetota bacterium
TGGGGACCGTCGCTGCGCAGCCGTAGAGCGAGATCTGATCGCTCGGCACCTCCATCAGGCACAGCACCGAGCCGCCATGCTGCTCGCGCACGGAGATCATGCGGGCGAGCACCGGATCACGGGGGTCGATCAGGTCATCGCCGAGGAGCACGGCGAAGGGCTCGTCGCCCACGTGGTGCTGCGCGGTGAGCACCGCGTGACCAAGGCCGAGCGCATCCCCCTGACGGACGTAGTGCATCTTGGCGAGGTCGTTGGAGGCCATGATGAGGTCCAGTCGATCGACATCGCCCTTGGCCTCGAGCGCGGCCTCGAGTTCGACATTGCGGTCGAAGTGGTCCTCCAGCGGCCGCTTGCTGCGGCCGGTGATCACCACGACGTCATCCAGGCCGGCGCCCACCGCCTCTTCGACGACGTACTGAATCGAGGGCTTGTCGACGACCGGCAGCATCTCCTTGGGGGTGGCCTTGGTGGCTGGAAGGAAACGCGTGCCGAATCCGGCCGCGGGGATGACTGCTTTCGTGACGCGCACCCCCACACCCTAGGAGAATGGGGCGGTGTCGTCAGCCGAGGCCAAGGAGATGCTGCGTTCCCTCGTGCGTGCGGCTCGCCGGCAGGGTCCTGCGGCCGACCCCGAGGCCCTTGCGTCCACCTGCTTATCGCTCGTCGATGACCTCCCCGGCCCCAAGCGCGTGACCTGCTACGCGTCCTACGGCACCGAGCCGGGCACCGGTCCACTCCTGGACGCGCTGGCCGCGAGCGGCTACGAGGTGCTGCTCCCCCGCGTGGTCGACGACGATCTCGAGTGGGTCCCCGCGAGCGGCGACACGGTCGTCTCGGACATGGGAATCACCGAGCCCACCGGTGCGGCCGCACCCCTCCTACCCCTGCGCGCCATGCTGGTTCCGGCACTGGCGGTTGGTGTCGATGGCGCGCGGCTCGGCAAGGGCGGCGGCTTCTACGACCGCGTCATCGCCGGCTTGCCCGCCGAGCAGCGGCCGATGGTCATCGCCGTCGTGCGAGATGAGGACGTCATGCCCGTGGCCACCGTGCCCCTGGACGCGCATGACTGCCCGGTGGACGCGATCCTCACTCCTACGCGCGTCATCCCCTGCCCCAGTTCGTGACGCCCTGCGAGACGATCACTCCCATGTCGGGCCAGACCGCCATGCCGACCGCCAGCCCCGCGGCCGCGGCGATAACGCAGACGACGACCGACACGGCGACATTGGCGACCGCGGCACGGTTGCTGCCCTCGCGGGCCAGCACCAGGGTGTCGAGGGCGAACGTCGAAAACGTGGTGAGCGCACCGCAGAAACCGACGCCGACCAACAGGAACGTCGCACGAGGCACGCCGGCCACGAGAAATCCGAGCAGCAGCGAACCGGCGACATTGGCGACGAGGATGCCGTAGGGGAAGCCCGGGGTGCGCCACAGGTAGAGCAGGTAGCGGGCCATGGCACCCGCAGCACCGCCCACGGCGACGAGGGCCAACTCGATCATGGCGCGCTCCGTCGCCGAAGAGCCTGACCCGCGGCCATGCCCGCCCACGCGGCCAGCAGCGAACCACACACCGATGCCACGAGATAGCCCAGCGAGATGGCGTAGTGACCTTCGCGAGCCAGCACCACGAGGTCGACGGCAAACGCGGAAAACGTCGTGAAGCCACCGAGCACGCCGACGCCCAGAAACGGCCGCCACAGGCCGTGCCGGGTCGGGTGGGCGAGGACGTAGGAGACGAGCACGCCCATCAGAAGGCAGCCGGCGATGTTGACGGTCAGCGTTGCCCAGGCAAGGGGCACAGCCATCGCGTCGACGCCGACGTCGACGGCCCAGCGCGCGAGGGCGCCGATGGCACCTCCGAGCGCCACCACCGCGAAGGCAGCGCCTCGCGAAGGCTCGGCCCGTGGCATGCGCTAGGCGTCGCGGCGCTGGAACAGGATGAGGGCAGGGATCGCGAGCACGAGGAACCACAGCAGAAACACGCCGAGGTGCCCCCACGCCTCCATGCCCTCGGCGTTGACGCCGGCGGTCGCTCCGGTGAAGGGCAACGCCCAGTCGATCCAGCCCCAATCGAGCACGAACGCCACCGCGCTGATGATGGGCTCGACGAGTACGGCGAGCACGATCGGCAGGATGATGCCCAGCGGCTGATTGCGGGTCAGTGCGGTGATGGCAAAGGCCATGAGCACGAAGATGACGACGTAGATCACGCCGCGAAGTCCCGGCAGACCGAGGGCCGTCTCCTCCCAGACGAATCCCTGGCCCGCGAGCGCACTGCCCAGCGCCCCGCCCAGGACCATAGCCGCGATGGCCAGCACCGCGGCCACGACGATGACGGCGATGACCATGAGCGCCTTGGCGACGAAGACGGGCGTGCGGCGCGGGTAGGTCGACAGCGTGATGCGGATGAGCCCGTGCCGGTATTCCTGCCCGAAGGCGGCGGCCCCGATCGTGCACAGGACCGCGGCAGTGAGGGGCAGGAAGCCCGCGAAGCCGGCGGTGCCGGCTCCCTCCGGTGGACCGCCGGCCACAGAGCCGGCGGCGTTGACGATCCATGTCACGAACAGCGCGAGTCCCGCGGGCACGAGGGCGCCGAGGGCCATCAGCGCCCATGTTGACTTCACCGTCGAGATGCGCACCCACTCGTAGCGCAGTGGCCCGGCGGCGCGGCCAAGTCGTCCCTGTCGGGCTGGCCCGCTCACGACGACTCCCCGAACGCGAACTCCTGCGCATCGCCGGTGAGTTCCAAGAAGGTGTCCTCGAGGCTTGCCTTGCGCTGGGTCAACTCGCGCAGCGCGATGCCCGCGTCGAAGGCAAGCCGGCCGATCTCATCGGTGGTCAGGCCCATCACCGCGAGGCCGTCGTCACCGTCGCGATCCACCTGGCCCCCCGCACCGCGAAGAGCGTCGGCAAGGCGGCCCGCGTCGGCACTGCGCACGAGTACGTCGCTGCGCTGCGAGACGAGCTCGTCGATGGTGCCGTCGGCGACCAGGCTGCCCTTGGCGATGACGACCACGTGCTGAGCCATGAGCTGCATTTCGGTCAGGAGGTGGCTCGAGACAAGGATGGCGTTGCCCTGTGCGGCGTAGGCGCGCAGGAACTCGCGTAGCCACTGGATGGACTGCGGATCGAGGCCGTTGGCCGGCTCATCGAGCATGAGCGCTCGCGGGTTGGCGAGGACAGCCCCGGCCAGGCCCAGTCGCTGGGCCATGCCGAGTGAGAAGCCCTTGGGTCGCTTGTCGGCGACATCGGTCAGGCCCACCATTGCGAGGACCTCGTCGATGCGCGACTTGGGCAGTTTGGCGTCGGTAGCGAGCATGCGGAGGTGGTCGCGCGCCGTGCGGCCTGGCAGGAAGGGCCGAGCGTCAAGATGCGTGCCCACCACCTCACTCGCGTGCGGGTGCTGGATGAGCGGCTTGCCGTCGAAGAGCGTGCTGCCCGCTCCACGATCGAGGCCGAGCATGAGCCTCATGGTGGTGGACTTGCCCGCGCCGTTGGGGCCGAGGAAGCCCGTGACGACGCCATCGGGGACCTCGAAGGTGAGGTCATCGACGGCGCGCACCGATCCGAAGGACTTGCCCAGGGCTTGGGCGACGATGGCCATGGCTGGACCCTAGCGCCGCCCGGCAGCCCTCATCGCACCTCGCCCACAGCCATCGCGGTCGTTAGCACTCCCTTGTCTTGAGTGCTAAACTTCCCTCACCATCCAGGGAGGAATCGTGCCGACGTATCAATACGCCTGCACCGCCTGCGGCCATGACCTCGAGGCGGTCCAGTCGTTCAGCGATGACCCGCTGACCGAGTGCCCGGAGTGCGGAGGCGCACTGCGCAAGGTCTTCGGCAACGTCGGCGTCGTCTTCAAGGGCTCGGGCTTCTACCGCAACGACTCGCGTGGCAAGTCCGAATCGACATCGACATCGCCTGACGCCACCCCGGCGAAGAAGTCCGACGCGTCAACGGCTCCCAAGACCGAGTCATCAAGCACGTCCACCGGCTCATCCACTACCTCCCCCAGCGGCACCAGCGCCGCCTAGCCTGTGGACAGTCGTCGACGCCTTCGAGCGATGCCGACTAGCGTCCCGGGTTCATGGATGTCCGTAGCCTTCGTCGACGACTGACCTATCTACAGCGACGTCATCGCCGTACGCTCGCAGCGGTTCTCGCATTCGCCGCCACCCTGGGTGTGCTCGCCGTGGTGCGCCCGTCGCCGCCCGCCTCCGTCAGCGTGCTCGTCGCGTCGCACGACCTCCCGGCCGGCGCGACACTCGCCTCCGACGACGTGCGCATCGCCAAAGTGCCCGCTGACGCCCTGCCTCCCGGAGCATTCACCAGCGCCGGTGACCTCAGTGGTCGCACCCTCAGCGCACCCATGAGCGCGGGCGAGATGGTCACGTCGACCCGTCTCACCGACGCAGCCCTGTCCTACGAAGAGGGGACCTACGCCGTTCCGTTGCGGCTGGCCGACGCTGAGGTGGCGGGCCTGCTGGCCCCCGGCGTCGTCATCGACATCGTCCGCGACGCTCGTGGTCGCGTCGAGGTGGTTGCCCAGGCGGTGCGCGTCTTCACGGTGCCACGCCGGGGCGCCTCCAACTCGATGGGCAGCTCGCCCAACTCGACTCCCGGTAGCCTCATCCTCGTCGCCGCTGATCGCACGACGGCGATCCGGCTCGCGGCAGCCGGTACCACCGGCGATCTCGCAGCCATCATGCGCTGAGAGCGCCGCAGTCAACGGGAGAGGGCATGATCAAGGGGTTCAAGGCGTTCGTGTTTCGCGGCAATGTCATCGATCTCGCCGTCGCGGTGGCGGTAGGCACGGCACTCGCGGCGCTGGTCGCTGCGGTGACCAAGGCCCTCATCGAGCCCATCGTGGGATGGATCTTGCACTTCATCGGCGGAAGCGACGGCATCGGCGGCACCATCACGCTGGCGGACGGCTACGAGATCAACTTCGCCCTGCTCATCGGCGCGATCATCACGTTCTTCGTCACACTCATGGCGCTCTACTTCTTCTTCGTGGCACCCATGAACAAGTACCGCGCTATGACCGGCCAGGGCGGCATCGACACCCGCCCCCCCGACGTCCAGTTGCTCGAGGAGATCCGCGACCTGCTCAAGGAGCAGCAGGCCAAGGGCGGGACGTCTCACTGAGAAACGCGCTGGTGCAGTCCTACGAAACCCGCTGGCAATAGGCGTCGTAGAGCTGTTCGAAGATGAGCGGCGGCACGAGCGGAAGCTCCCGGATCCGTACGCCTGTGGCGTTAGCCACGGCATTGGCGATCGCAGGGGCAACGGGGTCAATGGGCGACTCCGCGCACCCCTTGGCCCCGAAGGGCCCCACGCTGTCTTCGTCGTCAGCGAAGTAGACCTGGAGGGGAGGCACGTCGGCGAAGTTTGGAATCCGATACATACGAATGCCCGGATTCAGCACGGCGCCCGCGTCATCCATCTGCCACCACTCCGTCATGGCGAAGCCGATTCCCATGGCAACGCCGCCTTCGACTTGACCGCGCAGCTGCTGCGGGTTGATGACGGTGCCAGCATCGATACCGTGCGCCACCTGTAGCAATCGGATCTCGCCCGTGACGCTGTTGACGGCGGCGCGCACGCCGGTGACGTTGAATCCGACGCTCACGGGCGACCCGTAGGCCTTGCGGGCCTGACTCAGGGCAACCCCCTCCGCATCGGCCCGCTGCCAAAGGTCCGCGAGCGAGATCTGCTGGCCGTCGGACGACACCGCATCCGCGAGCAACTCGACGGATGCACCCTCGCCGAATACTCGCTCGGCGAATTCCAGGAGACGCTGGCGCAGCCCCTGGGCCGCGTATGTTACGGCTCGACCCGCGACGAAGAGCCCGGTCTGCGCGAAGGCGCCGGTGTCCCAGCCTGACTCAGCCGTGTCGCCGTATCGGATGTCAACGCGGCTCATCGAGGTGCCTAAGGCAGCCGCCGCGAACTGCACGTGGCTGGTGGTGGTGCCATTGCCGAACTCGCAGGTACCCACGCGCACGAGGTAGGTGCCGTCAGGACGCAACTCGACGCTGGCCTCGGATCGATGCTCGGTGGGCGGCGACGTGTCATACATCGACATTGCGTAGCCGACGCCCGTCGACCACTCCGGTCCCTGGGGCGCCGGCAGCGACGGACCGTTGTCGATGGCACTTTGCACCATGTCGAGGCACTGGTCGAGCCCATAGCTGCCCAGGCACTCGTCGATCGGTGCGCCACCAACGGCGAGGTTGTCGCCCGGCTGCACTGCGTTGCGCCGACGGAGTTCAAGCGGGGACACTCCTAGAATTTTCGCCAGTTCATCTATAGCCGACTCCATCGCGAACGTCGGCTGCGCCGCGCCGTAACCGCGGATAGCGCCGGCCGGGACCGTGTTGGTGTAGACCGCGCGTCCGCTGTAGCGCTTATTGCGGCAGCGATACCAAGCGAGTGCAGCCGAGCTCGCACCCAGCGTCTCACCACCATGATTGCCGTAGGCGCCCGTGTTGGACGTGACGTCGATTGCCATCGCCGTGAGCTCGCCATCCTTGGTCGCGCCCAGCGCCACTTCGATGATCATCGGATGGCGTGAGGTGCCCCCGATGAACTCCTCCTCGCGTGTCCACTCCCACTGCACCGGGATGCGCAGGTCCAGAGCGGCGAGCACGCACAGGTCCTCGGTGAGCATTTCCTGCTTGCTGCCGAAGCCGCCGCCGACGCGTCCGGTGAAGACATGCACGAGATCCCTTCGGATACCGAAGACGTAGGAGATCTTCTCCTTGCAGATGAATGG
>JBJTIQ010000113.1:0-17669 GCA_046095085.1 Actinomycetota bacterium
GCGGATCTCCTGGAGTGGGCTCTCGAGGGCGTCGAGCACGTCGCGGATGAGGTCGTGGGTCAGGGGCCGGGCGGGCACGACGCCCTGCTGGGCGAAGGCGATGGCGGTGGCCTCGACCGCGCCGATCCAGATCGGCAGATATCGGTCGCCGCCGGACTCACGCAGGATTCATGTCCGTACGCGCGGGCCTCGAGCGGTCTCTGCCCGGACGCCTCGTCGGGGTCAGCGTCGACGTTGACGGCGCCCCCGCCTACCGGTTGGCCCTGCAGACCCGCGAGCAGCACATCCGTCGGGAGAAGGCCACCAGCAATATCTGCACGTCCCAGGTCCTGCTGGCCGTCGTGGCCGCGATGTACACCGCCTACCACGGACCCGAGGGCCTGCGCGATATCGCGCAGCGCATCCACGACAGGGCAGCCACCCTGGGGGCATCACTTCAGGGCGGCGGGGTCCGGATCCTGCACGAGTCGTTCTTCGACACGGTCCATGCCGACGTTCCCGGCCGTGCTGCGGCGATCGTCGAATCGGCCCGCGACGCCGGGATCAACCTGCGACTCGTCGATGCCGACACCGTAGGGATGTCGGTTGACGAGCGCACCAGCGACGCCGACGTCGATGCCGTGCTCGGTGCCTTTGGCATATCGCGCGCCGGTGGCGTCTCGCGAGTGCCAACCAGCCTCGCTCGCACGTCGCCCTATCTCGCGCACCCGATCTTCCACGCCCACCGCAGTGAGACGGAGATGATGCGCTACCTGCGCTCGCTGTCCGACAAGGACCTCGCGCTGGACCGCACCATGATCCCGCTGGGATCGTGCACGATGAAACTCAACGCGGCCACCGAGATGATTCCCATCACCTGGGATGGCTTCACCGGCATCCATCCGTTCGTGCCACTCGACCAGGCGGGGGGCTACCTCGAGCTCATCAGGCGCCTGGAAGCATGGCTCTGCGAGGTGACCGGCTACGACGCCGTCTCCCTCCAGCCCAATGCGGGATCGCAGGGCGAATTTGCCGGGCTCCTGGCCATTCGCGGCTACCACCGCAGTCGGGGCGAGGCCCAGCGCGATGTCTGCATCATCCCGAGCAGCGCTCACGGCACCAACGCGGCGAGCGCGGTCATGGCCGGCATGCGCGTGGTCGTCATCGGCTGCGACGAGCACGGCAACGTCGATGTCGACGAACTCAAGGCCAAGATCGCCGAGCACGGCGAGCACCTCGCTGCCCTGATGATCACCTACCCGTCGACCCATGGCGTCTACGAAGAGGCCGTGCAGGAGATCTGTGCACTGGTTCACGATGCCGGAGGCCAGGTCTATGTCGACGGCGCCAACCTCAACGCACTCGTGGGGCTCGCAAAGCCCGGCAAGTTCGGCGCCGACGTATCGCATCTGAACCTCCATAAGACGTTCTGCATCCCCCATGGTGGTGGCGGTCCCGGCGTCGGCCCCGTGGCCGTTCGAGGGCACCTCGCGCCCTGCCTTCCGTCGCATCCACTCCGCCCCGAGGCCGGGCCGTCGGGGCGCGGTCATGTCGATGGCGGCACGGGTCCGGTGAGCGGTGCGCCGTGGGGGAGCGCAGGCATCCTGCCCATTCCCTACGCCTACATCGGCATGATGGGCGGCGAGGGTCTCACCAGAGCCACCTCGGTCGCCCTGGTGTCGGCCAACTACATCGCACGGCGACTCGGCGACGCGTTCCCCGTGCTCTACGTCGGTGAACGCGGGCTCGTGGCCCACGAGTGCATCATCGACCTACGCGCGATCACCAAGGAGACGGGCGTCACCGTCGACGATGTGGCAAAGCGACTCATCGACTTCGGCATTCATGCCCCCACCATGTCGTTCCCCGTGGCGGGCACCTTGATGATCGAGCCCACTGAGAGCGAGGGCCTGGCCGAGATCGACCGGTTCTGCGACGCCATGCTCGCCATTCGCGATGAGATCGATCGCGTCGCGGCGGGGGAGTGGCCGATCGACGACAGCCCCCTGCGCAACGCTCCCCACACGGCCGAGAGCCTCCTGGGTGAGTGGGACAAGCCCTACCCGAGAAGGCTGGGCGCCTACCCGCTACCCGAGGTCGTCAGCCGCAAATACTGGCCGCCCGTACGTCGAATCGATGGCGCCTACGGCGACCGGCACCTGATCTGCAGCTGTCCTCGACCCGAGGAGCTCGCCACGACGTGACCCGGCACTAACCTCGGGGGACCATGGAAATCACCGGGGGCGTTCTCGCCACGATCGTCGTCGCCATTGCCGTGGCGGCCATCGCCCGCTGGCGTGGCATCGGCATCGCCATCCCGCTGCTGGCCGCTGGGGCTGTCATCGGGGCACTGCCCTTTGGCCCGACTGCTCCCGCGGATGCCGGCGAGGTCTTCCTGCTCATCCTCGCTCCGCTCATCTTCGGCGAGGCGATGTCGACGTCGTTCTTCGACTTCCGGCGTCAGCGCCGGCCGATCCTCGCATTGGCAATCGGCTTGGTGGTCTTGTCGTCATTCGCCGTTGGCGCAGTCGCGCAGTGGATCATGCCGGGGCTCTCGCTCAGCCTTGCCTTTGCGCTTGGTGCGGTGCTGTCGCCCACTGACGCCGTCGCGGTCGCCACCGTTGCCCGCCGGGGCGCCCTGCCCAGACGCATCGTCACCCTCCTCGAGGGCGAGAGCCTGGTCAACGACGGCACGGGTCTGACGCTGTTGCGTGTGGCGCTGACGGCAGCGGCGATCGGAGCGGTGAGCGTCGGGGATGTCGCGCTCATCCTGACCCTGTCGGTCGTCGGCGGCCTGCTTGTCGGGGCTGCCATAGGCCTGATCATCGTGTGGGTCATGCGCACCGTGCGCGACGATCTCATCGCCAACTGCCTCATCCTGATCGCGCCATTCCCGAGCTACCTCATCGCCGAGGAAATCGGGGGATCGGGGATCCTTGCGGTCGTCGCCACGGCGCTCTTGGTCGCCAACGCCATGCTCAGCAACCGTCGATTCCGCGGACGCATGGCCTCGGTCGCCGTCTGGCGCCAACTGACCTTCATCTTGACCGCGTTCGCATTCTTCCTGGTCGGCCTGGAGATCCCCGCCACTCTCATGGCACTCATGCCCGGTGAGTTGCAGACCGTGATCGCCCTCGTCGCTGCCGTCCTCGTCACGCTCTTCATCGCCCGCGCTGCGTTTGTGTTCGCCATGGTCGCGGTGTCGCGGCTGGGCAGGAACGAACACCTGGGCCTACGCGAGGCAATCGTTCTTGCATGGGCGGGCGCGCGCGGACCCGTGTCGGGGCTGGCCGCGTTCTCGTTACCGGCCGCCGCAGCTGCCGCCGATTACGCCGACGAGAGACGGATCCTGCTGGCCACGACCTTCTGCGTCATCGCGTTCACGCTCCTGCTCTCACCGACGCTCGCGCTCGTGGCCCGGCTTGTTCGCGTGCGCGCCGACGATGAGGGGGAGCGGTCCAGCGACCTGAAGGCTGCCCTCGTCATGCGCGGCATGGAGGCACTGGACCAGGCGATCGAGCAGGGCATCCTCGACGGCGCCCCCTATGACGCCCACGCCGAGCGAGCGGTGCGCGAAAGCCTGAGCGCGCTGCTACCCGATGCTCGAGCCTCCCTGGAGAGCGAATCCGGCGACCAGGTCTGGCAACTGGAGGGCAGGGTTCTACGGGCCCAGTACGAGGAGCTCCTGCGCCTGCGCGACGAGGAGGGCATGCCCGACTCGCTCGTGCGACCGGTCATGCATGCCCTCGACCTGCAGTCCGAGGCCCACAAGGGTCGGCAGCGTCCCTCAGGTGCGGCCTAGCGTCTCCTGGGCCTGCGCGAGTGTCGCGACGTCGCCTTCGTCCATCCAGCGCGCGTGAACGACCGGGAAGCCTGCCTCACGCATGGCCTGGCACACTGCATCGTCGTCGTCGATCACGCGACTCACTCTCGCCGCCGAGGCCAGCCCCTCCACGACCTCCACCTTGAAGCGCCGGGCGGGCCGCCGGTCATCGTCGGCACGCATGACCAGGGGCGCCTCCGGGAAGCCATGCTCGCCAAGCCACGCCAGCGTGCCCGGGCGGCAACGCTCTGGGCGGCCAGTGAGGTAGACGATGTCGAGGCCATCGGCCCGAGCCTTATCGATCTGTGCCCGGCCTTCGGGAAGCACGGCGTCATCGCCTGCCGCCGCGAAGTACGCGTCCCAGTCGCGGCGCCGCCCCGACAGGTGATGCAGGCGATGGCGAACATCGGCCAGGACCCCATCGATGTCGACCACCGCCAGGGGAGCCGATTGCCCCTTGAAAATTGACATAATGTGCATTATCGGCGTATCCCCATGAGGGATCAGCCCCGAAGTGCCTCGGCCAGCTCGGCGAACTCGTCGGTGAGCACGGCCATGTCGGCGGGCGTGTGGGCCAGCGACACCAACCACTGCTCATCGAGCCCGGGCGGGGTCAGCACGCCGCGGTTGACGCCCCAGAGCCAACTGAGCTCGGCCGCGCCGAAGTCGGTGCGCTTGTAGTCGCGGTAGTTGCGCACGGGCGTGGCCGACCACGTGATGGCGCCCTTGACCCCGAATCCGACGGTGTGGGCGGGCAGGCTGTAGCGGGCGATGATGTCGTCAGCGGCCGCCAGGGCCGTGTCATTGACCTCCTCGGCGCGGTCCAGCGCCTCTTGGGTGCACACCTGGTCGACCGCGGCGGCTGCCGCCATCACCAGCGGGTTGCCGTTGTAGGTGCCGAAGTGCGGCATGCGCCCATCGACGACCACCTCCATGACCTCACCCCTGCCGCCAAAAGCCGCCAGCGGCAGGCCGCCGCCGATGCTCTTGGCGAGAGTGACCAGGTCGGGGGCGACTCCCAGCCGCTGGGCAGCGCCGCCGTAGCCGGCGGTGAGCCCGGTCTTGACCTCGTCGAAGACCAGGAGGGCACCGTGGGCATCGCACAGTGCGCGCACGCCCGCGAGGTAGCCCTCGTCCGGCACGACGATCGAGACGTTTTCCAGCACCGGCTCCATGACGACGGCGGCGATCTCGCGGCCATGCTCGTCGAGCAGCTGGGCCAGGCGCTCCAGGTTGTTGTAGGGCACCGGGTAGACGGCGCCTGCCTCGACCTCGAAGGGCACGACAGCCACCGGCGCATCCTCAGGCCCGGCCTCGTCGAGGGCCGGCTTCACCGATACCGATAGGGCGTCGTAGCCACCGTGATAGCCGCCTTCGATCTTGATGATCGCCTTGCGACCGGTGTAGGCGCGGGCGGCGCGGACGGCGTACATCGTCGCCTCGGTGCCGGAGTTGGCGAAGCGGATCATGTCGAGGTCGAAGCGCTGACAGAAGCGCTCGGCCATGTGCGAAGAGTCTGGCGACGGCGTTACAAACAGCGTGCCGGTCTCCATCGCCTTGGTCACCGCGGCGACCACGGTCGGGTTGAGGTGTCCGACGAGCATCGCGCCGAAGCCCATCGACAGGTCGAGCAGCTTGCGGCCGTCGACGTCGGTGAGCCAGGCGCCCTTGGCCGACTCCACGGCGATCGGATACGGATCCCAGTACTGAAAGGACGACGGCACGCCCAGCGGCAGCGTCGCCTTGGAACGCGCGTTGAGCGAGCCGGACTTGGGCGTGCCGCCCGAGAAGCGCTCCCATTCGGCGGCCAGCAGGGCCTGGATCCGGGCGGGGTCCAGGGGCACCGACTCCGCCGGCACGTGGCGCCAGGTGGCCGGATCGTTGGGCGGCCAGGTGACCGGGGTCGGGATTGCGGTCTGGATGCTCATGGGTCCTCGCTCTATCGGGTGTCCCCTGATCGTAGCCCTGCGGCCGCGCCCCGACAGGGCCCCGATCAGACAATGGGCGCATGCAGAGGGAGTTTCGCGCCTACGCCCACCGGGGCGGGTCCGAGGTCGCCCCCGAGAACTCCCCCGCCGCGTTCGCCGCCGCCGTGCAACTGGGCTACCGCTGGCTCGAGACGGACCTGCGGGCGACCAGCGATGGCGTCGCCGTGGTGCACCACGACCCCGTGCTGGACCGCACCACCGACATGGCGGGGCGGGTAATCGATCGCGCCTGGAACGACGTCCGCCGGGCGAGGTTCAGCAACGGCGAGGGGCCCCTGCGCCTCGAGGAACTGCTGGCCGCGTATCCCGACGTGTCGATCAACCTCGACCTCAAGGAGGGGGCTGTGGTAGCCCCCGCACTCGACGCCCTTCGCCGTGCGGCCGCCTGGCACCGGGTGTGCTTGACGTCGTTTTCGACGCGGCGACTTCGCGCGGCTCGACGCTGGGCTCCGACGACCGTCGAGACCTCCGCCGGGCCCGCGGAGGTCGTGCTGCAGCGCGCCACTCCCCCGAGGCTGAGCCGCTGGCGGGCGCGCCCGGGCCCGGCGGGTCGGCAAAGCCGACCCCGTCGGGCTGGACCGGCCCGCCTGCAGGTCCCCGCTCGGCTCGTGACCGCGACCTACGTAACGCGCGCCCACGCCCAGTCGCTGCCCGTGGACGCGGGGACGGTCAACGACCCCGCCGAGATGGACCGCCTCCTGCGGATCGACGTTGACGGGATCATGACCGACGCTCCCGCCCTGCTCCGGGACGTGCTGCGGTCCCATGGGCGCTGGTAGATCGGCGGAATTCGAACGCCTGTACGATGGACCCGCACGGAACCGCGGGAAGGTTCGACCCGTCTGAGGCGTTGTAGGACTCAATCGCAGGGAGGTGGGCCATGTCGGAAGGCAGCCTGAGGGGTTCGCGCCTCGGCGCTACGAGCTACGAAAATGACGAACACGTCGCATTCGCCGAGCGCCTAATCGTGGCCTACGACTGCCCACGCGGGCACGTCACCACCGTTCCCTTCTCCGCTGAGGCCGAGGAGGTTCCCGTGCTGTGGGAGTGCCGCTGCGGAGCCGAGGCACTGCAGCGCTCAGCGTCGCGCCCCGACGACAAGCCCGGTCGCCACGTGCGCACACATTGGGACATGCTGTTGGAACGCCGCACTATCGACGATCTCGAGGAGCTCCTCGACGAGCGGCTCGACCTGCTGCGCAGCGGCCGCCGTCAGTCAGCCTGACCGCTGAGCCCACGACGCATCGCACGCTCAAGTCGACCCGCGATAAGCGCGCGCACGGGTGGGAGCAGCATGACCAGCCCCCCGGCGGTCGTCACAAACCCGGGCACGGCGATGAGAAGTCCGGCCGGCACCAAGAGCGACGTCTGAGCCGGTGGCCTCTCCCGACGAGCGGGCGCCTGCGCGCCGGACGTGATGGCGAGCACCTGCCCGTCTGCCTCGTTCGGCGGGCGCCATGTCGACAGTGCCGCCGACCACGCCTGACCGGTGGCCGTCAGCGCATAGCGAACGACGCCCAACCCGAGGGTGAGGAAAGCTACGAATGCGACGAACACCCACCACCAACCCACGATCGAGGCGAGCCAGGCCGCGATAGCGAGTTCGACGAGCGGATAAGCGATAAGCGCCACGCAGCCCCACCGGGCCCCCATACTCATCGGCGACGAGGCGTGCCAGTGATCTGTCGCCAGCGCTCCTGCACGCCCCACTGACCCACCTTGCTCAATGCCTCCAGCACGATCCGATTGCTCATCTTGGAGGTGCCCGACTCGCGCTCGACGAAGGTGATGGGAACCTCGCGCACCACCTTGCCGCGCCGCAGAGCCCGCCACAGCATGTCGACCTGGAAGCAGTAGCCATTCGACTGGACCGACGCCAGGTCGAGATCGCGGAGTGTCTGCGCGCGGAAGGCCCGGTATCCCCCGGTGGCATCCCTCGTGCGTATGCCGAGCGCCAGCCTGGTGTAAAGGCTCCCGCCACGGGATAGTGCCTCGCGCGAGCGCGGCCAGTTGACGACCGCGCCACCGGGCACCCAGCGCGACCCCAGTACGAGATCGGCGTGCGGAACGGCGTCCAGGAGTCGGGGCAACTCCTCCGGTCGATGGGATCCATCGGCATCCATCTCGACCAGGACGTCGTAGTCGCGCTCCAGACCCCATGCGAAGCCGGCGAGATAGGCGCGGCCGAGACCCTCCTTGCCCGGGCGGTGTAGCACGTGCACGTGCCGGTCCTGCCCGGCGATCGCGTCGGCGAGCCGGCCCGTGCCATCGGGGGAATTGTCGTCGGCGACGAGTACGTCGGCGTGGGGCACGGCCTCGCGCACTCGCCGAACGATCAGCGGCAGGTTGTCGATCTCGTTGTAGGTCGGGATGATGACGAGCACCCTGCCGATGTCAGCCACGACGTCGAGCCTAGATTGCCTCTCCACGCCTCGCCCCACTCCCCCGGTGCCGCGTGAGCGCGAATCCGACGGCCACCACAGCGATGGCGACAAGCGCCCACTCGGGGATGGCACCGAGGCGATCGGCAACCGTGAGCGAATCTCTCAGCGGGATCACCTCGACGAGCGATCCCACGTCCCCCTCGGCGAGCTCCGAGATTACCGATCCATCAGGACTGATGACCGCGCTGATTCCTGACGTAGCGGCCACGAGGACCGCTCGACCGTGCTCGATGGCCCTCAGCCTCGACATGGCGACCTGCTGTTCGGGCTGACCCAGGCCCGCAAAGGTGGCGTTGTTGGTCTGCACGACGAGCACACGACCGCCGGCCACGACGGCATCGCGCACGATGTCGTCGTAGGCGATCTCGAAGCAGATGACATCGCCTACCCGGGCCGGTCCCACCTGCAGGACGCCAGCCTGCTGTCCCGCGGCCATGTCTCGGCTGAGGCGATCCAGACGCCCCACAAGAGGTGCGATGAGCGGGCGCAATGGCACGAATTCGCCGAAGGGTACGGGGTGCCTCTTGATGTAGAGCTCACCGGGCCCCGAGTCGGGCGCCCAGACGATGCCGACGTTCGCGATGCGCGATGGATCTCCCGGCGCTTCGATGATCGCGCCGACCAGGATGGGAGCCTGCACGGCGCGCGCAACAGTGGTCAGCGACGTTGCCACATCGGGGTCGACGTAGGGATCTATATCGACGGCGTTTTCGGGCCAAACGACGAAGTCCGGCTGCGGGGCTAGCCCGGCCCGCACCTCCTCGGCCAGGGCAACGGTCTGGCCCAGGTGACGAGTCAGCACCTCCCGCCGATCATCCGACACGGAAATGCCGATGTTGGGCACTCCGCCCTGGATCACGGCGGCGGTGGCCTGCGCCGGGCCCCCGGACGTTTGACCGTCGACCGGGCGGGGAATGAGGACTCCGGCGAGCCCGAGGATGACCAGGCCGCCGAGGGCAGCGGCCACCCAGCGGCGCCACTCGGTGCCTCGACCGACGACAACGACGACCGCGTAGGCGAGAACACCGCCGGCGAGGGCCGTGACGAAAGTGACGAGGGCCGCCCCGCCGATGGCCGCCCATGGCGTCAGCGTCGTCGCGGTCTGGGCGAAGGCGAGGCGTCCCCAGGGGAACCCCCCGAGCGGAATCCGATCGCGCAGCGCCTCCTGCGCCACCCACAGGCACGCGACCCACAGCGGCCACCACCTCATGCGCGTGACGAGTGCAGATGCCCAACCGAGTAGCGCCATCCATCCAGCGCAGAGTGCGACGAGGAGGATCCAGGCATCGGTGCCAACCACCGAGAGCCAGCGCAGCATGATGCCGAAGCACACCAAGCCCTGCATCAGGCCGAGTACCGCTCCCCATCCGGCGCGCGAGCGATAGGTGGCGAGGGCCAGGCCGGCCACCGCAATCGGCGCGAGCACCGACGCCCCGACAGGGGGGAAGGCCAGTGCAAGGAGAACACCGGAGGAGAGGGCAAGGACAGCTCGCGCCCAGGCGGGGACGGACATGGCGGTGGGACGCATGGAACTCACCCCAGGGCTCCCGAGTCGTAGATCACGTTTCCGTGCCGCACGGTGAGCCAGCACTGCGGAAGGGCCTGTCCGGGCGAGAGATCAGGCAGACCCGGCGTGCCCGATCGCGGATCGGTGCTCCACGCGGCTACCCGCTCATCCGGAGCCTGCACGACCAGGGATGCAGGGCTCCAGATGGCATACGTCGCCGGTACGCCCACCGTGAGCAGGCCCGGCTCACGTGCTTCGTCGCCCGCCGCCCGCCGGCCCGCGCGGGTGTGTGCGGTGAAGGCCGCGCGAACGCTGATTCGCTGCTCCGGGGTGCGATGGAAGGCCGCCGCCCGTATCGAGCCCCAGGGGTCGAGAGCAGTGACCGGGGAGTCGGATCCGAGGGTGACCGTCACACCGGAAGCCGCGAGCTCGGCATACGGGTTCAGTCGCGCGGCGCGTGCCGCACCGAGGCGCACCGCGTACATTCCGGACGGCCCACCCCATTCGGCATCAAAGCCCGGCTGCACGCTTGCGATGATCCCGAGCCTCGCCATCGCGGCGATCTGTTCGTCGTCCGGCATCTCCACGTGCTCCAGGCGCGGGCGTGACCGAATGATGGCGTCGTCCCCCACCTGCTGTGCAGCGTCCGAGAAGCCACCCATGACGATGTCATGGCCGCCATCGCCGATCACGTGGAATCCCGACTGCCTGCCGCGGCGCGCTGCCTCCGCGACGTGATGCGCGACCTGGGCCCTGTCCAGGTAGGAGCGGCCGGATGTTGCGCTGTCGTCGGCGTAGGGCTGGCGCAGGCACGCGGTATGCGAGCCCAGCGAACCGTCGACGAAGAGATCCCCGGCCGCACCGCGGGCACCCAGGTCCGTTGCCCGGTCGTGCCCATCCAGCTCGCCCCAGTAACCGATGACCTCAGGCATTCCCGGCTGCCGCGACAGGTCAAGCAGTGCAAGCAGATCCGCCTCGCTGCTTATCGTCGGACCGGCCATCTCATGCAGTGATGCGATACCCAGCGATGCGGCCCGCTGGAGGGTGGCACGCTGAGCGCTATCGCGTTGTGGCGGCGCGATGCCTCCGAGGACCGTCTCGCGCACACGGTGGTGTGCCCCGGCTGAGAGGGGTCCTTCGGGGTGGAATCCCGGCAGTTCGGCGAGGTCGGGGTGAGCGCGGCGCAAGGCGGTCGATACGACCGCCGAATGCACGTCGACACGACTCAGGTAGACGCTACGGTCACCGACGATCGCGTCGACATCGACCGACGTGGGCGGGCGCGCTTCCGGCCAGCGAGTCTCGTCCCACCCGTGACCCAGGATGGTGCCCTCACCGTGGGCGTGGCGTGAAAGTCGATCGAGCATCTCGGCCAGGCTCGCGCAGCCGGACAGGTCGAGGCCGGTGAGCAGTAGTCCCGTTGCCGTCGCATGCACGTGTGCGTCGACGAATGCCGGCGCCACCAGTGCGCCCCGGAGCGCGATGACCTCATCGGCACTGGCCTCATGCATGCTGGCGCCGGAGTCGTCGCCAATCCAGGCGATGACCCCATCCACGATCAGCATCGCGCTGGCGAAGGGTTCGCTGGCGCTATAGACAGAGCCGCCGAACATGAGCTGGCTGGGCACGCCGGCTACCTGGTGAGGTCCCTGCCGATGACCATGCGCTGCACCTGATTGGTCCCCTCGACGATCTGCAGCACCTTGGCCTCGCGGAAGTACCTCTCGACCGGGAAGTCGCGGGTGTAGCCGTAGCCTCCGTGAACCTGGACGGCATCGGTGGTGATCCGCATCGCCGCATCCGTCGCGAAGAGCTTCGCCATCGCGGCCTCACGGGAGTAGGCAAGGCCGGCATCCTTGCGCCGCGCCGCATCGAGATAGAGCGCCCGCGCGGCAGACACCTGGGTGGCCATATCGGCAAGCATGAATTGGATCCCCTGGAATTCGGAGATGGGACGCCCAAACTGCTGCCTCTCTCGGGCGTAGGAAACGGACGCGTCGAGCGCTGCTTGCGCTAGCCCGACCGCACAGGCGGCTATGCCCAGACGTCCGGCATCGAGCGCGGATAGGGCGATGGCGAAGCCGGTGCCCTCGTCGCCGATTCGTCGACCGACGGGCACGCGTACGCCGTCCAGGATCATCGCGGCGGTACGGGAGGCGTTGGCACCCATCTTGCGCTCGGGAGGGGCGCTGGAGAGCCCGGGTGAATCGGCCGGGACAAGCAGGCAGGTGATCCCGCGGTGCCCGTCATCGGATGTGCGCGTCATGACCGAGTAGAAGTCAGCGACTCCCCCGTGCGTGATCCACGCCTTCGTGCCGTTGACGACGTATGTGTCGCCATCACGCTGGGCCCTGGTAGCGAGTGCGGCAGCATCGGATCCCGACTGCGGCTCCGACAGGCAGTAGGCGCCGAGTGCCTCGCCCGAGAGCATGAAGGGCAGCCACTCGTCCTGCTGCGCCCTCGTGCCCGCGGTGGCCATCGGATAGGTGGCCAGGCCGTGGACGCTAACGCTGATGCCCACGCTCAGCCATGCGCGGGATATCTCCTCGAGGACCTGGAGGTAGACCTCGTAGGGCTGCCCTCCTCCCCCGAACTCCTCGGGGAACGGCAGTGACAGGAGTCCGGCGGTCCCGAGCGTGCGCAGCACATCGCGGGGAAAGCGTCCGGCCTCCTCGTCGACGGCCACGCGCGGCAGGAGCTCGCCGGCGGCAATCTCGCGCGTCAGCCCCAGCAGGTCTGCTGCCTCGGGCGTGGGAAGCGAACGCTCGATGAGGGTGTCGGTCACGGCTCCACCATCACCAGCTCACGCGGTCGGGCGTTGAGGACCACCGCGCCATCGGGGCCGCACACGACGATGTCCTCGATACGCGCTCCAAAGCGTCCCGGGACGTAGAAGCCGGGCTCGATACTGAACGCCATGCCGGGCTCGAGGGGTCGGACATTGCCCGCGACGATGTAGGGCTCCTCGTGAGTCTCCAGGCCGATGCCGTGGCCCGTGCGGTGGATGAAGTACTCCCCCAGGCCGGCGTCCACCAGCGAGGTTCGCGCGGCGTCATCGATGGTCTCGCACGGCACGCCCGGCCTCACCGCGTTGGTGGCGGCCGCCTGGGAGGCCTGCAGGGCCGCATAGGCCGTGCGGTACTCGTCGCCGGGATCGCCCAGGGCATAGGTGCGCGTCTCGTCGCTGCAGTAGCCCTCGTCGGTGGTCCCACCGATGTCGACCACGATGGCATCACCGACCTCGAGTCGTCGATCGGACACCTCGTGGTGCGGACTTGCGCCGTTGGGGCCGGACGCCACGATGACAAAATCAGCGCGCACATGGCCCTCCGAGACGATCAGCTCGGCGATATCACGACCGATCTCTCGCTCAGAGCGCCCGCGGCGGAGGAGTCCGGGGACCGCTGCGTGGACGCGATCGATGGCATCGGCAGCGGCCTGCAGCGCCTGCACTTCGTGGGGGCTCTTGCGCATTCGCATCTCATTTACGACGCGGCCCGCCGTGACCTGCTCGACGCCGGGCATGGCGTCGCGAAGGCCGAGGACCTTGGCGGCCCACATGTGGTCGTCGACCGCCACGCGACGCGATGCGTTGGCGAGCGAGGCCACCAGCGCATAGGGATCATCGGTCTCGCCCCACGTCGCGATATCGATCCCGAGGGCACCGGCCGGGCTCGCCTCGGCTGCCGCCCGCTCGAGGGCCGGGGCCACGAGAACCGGGGTGCCACCGGGTCGGATCACCAGGCAGGTCAAACGCTCGAGCGGGACTGCGTCGTAGCCCACGAGGTAGCGCAGATCGGGCCCCGGCGTGACGAGAACGGCGTCGACCTGCGCCTGCTCCGCCGCGGCGGAAGCCACGGCCAAGCGCTCGGCGAAGTCAGCGGTCAGCATGTGGCCACCGTACCCCGCTCGGCAGCGCGTGTGGCGGAGTGCGGGACGATGAGGCGTGCCCGCCCTGCTCCTGGACAGCGCGTCCCTGTACTACCGCTCCTATTTCGCGCTACCCGAATCGATCGTCGGACCTGATGGGCAGCCGGTCAACGCCGTACGCGGATTCCTAGAGACGGTGACCGCCCTCGTCCGAGATCGCGGATCCCGCCAGGTCGTGGCCTGCTGGGATGACGACTGGCGACCTCAGTGGCGCGTTGACCTGCTGCCGTCTTACAAGACTCATCGCGTGCTCGAGGAGTCCGATGAGGCGGAGGAGGAGACTCCCGACACGCTGGGCCCCCAGATCGACATCCTTCGCGATCTGCTTCCGCGACTGGGGATCCCCGTCTTCGGCGACGAAGGATTCGAGGCCGACGATGTGATCGCCGCCTTTGCCCATCAACTGGACGGTCCGGTCGATATCGCCTCGGGCGACCGCGACCTCGTGCAACTCGTCGACGAGCGCGTCACGCTCCTCTACACCGGCGGCACATCCGCGAGTCGGGGCGGGCGGCCCTGGCAGGTGCTGACCCCGCAGGGCGCCCTTGAGCGATTCAAGGTGCCCGCCCGGCTGTATGCCGACCTAGCGATCCTGCGTGGCGATCCCAGCGACGGCCTGCCGGGCGTTCGCGGCATCGGCGACAAGACCGCCGCAGCACTCGTCTGCGCGTTTGGCGACGTCGAGGCCATCATCGCCGCAGCCGTCGACCCCTCATCCCCCAAGCCGATGACGGCAGCCCTACGGCAGCGACTGCTCGACGCCCAGGACGACATTCGCCTGGCCGAGCGTGTGGTGAGACTTCGACCCGACCCTCGTTGGCGCGAGCATGAGCCCCACCGGGAGATCGCACCGGACGCGATCGACGTGGCGGAGGCCTACGGCGTCGGTCCCGCCGCTCGGCGATTGCTCGAGGTGGTCACGTGACCGCGGAGTAGGCCACGATTCCGCGGTCGACCAGGTCGATCGCGGATCGGGTTCGCGCGCGTAGCGGATCATCGGTCGGCAGTGCGCCATGAATCTGGTCGAGGAGATCGATAACCTGCCGGGCCCACCGGACGAAATCTCCGGCGGCCAACTCGGCCTCTCCCAGGATCGACGCCAAGCGTCCACCCTGGACCCATCGATGCAGCGGCCACACGAAGCCAAAATCGAGCTCGCGCTGGAATCGCACCTCGTGCTCGCGTTGAACGACGTCGAGATCTCCCCAGAGCGAGGCGGTTGCCTCGAGGGCCCGACGGATGTCGCCCCCCGGCAGGCGGGGTGACTCCTCCCGCTGCCGTCCCTCGTACACGACGCCGGCCACGACGCTGGCCAGCGACGGCGCATCGAGTCCGTGCCACAGCCCCTCGCGAAGGGCCTGGGCGACGAGCAGGTCGAGGTCGGAGTAGATCCCGCTCAGCACATCCCCCTCGTCCGTGACGAGCACGTCGACCCCCGAGCGACTGAGGTAGCCCAACTCCAGCAGAACGTCGCACACTCGATCGAATTGCCGGGCTATGGAATGCGTCCGCGAGTCGACTCGCCGCTGGAGGGCCGCCGTCTCACCCTGCAGGCGATAGAAGCGCTCAGACCATCGCGCGTGTGCCTCGCGATCCGAGCAGCCATGACACGGATGTCGACGAAGTGACGCACGCAATGAAGCGATGCGGTCCTCGGTGGCGGAGTCGCGCGGAGCCTTGCGTGAACGCTTGGCGCTGGCCTCCTCGGCGAAGGGACGCAGTCGCTGGGCCAGGGCCTTGCGCTCACGGGCCGACCGTGAGTCGAGGTCGGCACCGAGCCGCAAGTGACCGAGCACGTCCGGCGGTGCTGCCAGGTCGGATGCCGCCACCCGACGAAACTGACGATCGAGGGTGACCACGCCAATGCGCGCGCTCAGTGCCTCCGCGGCAACCTCCACGACGACGGCCGGGTTGGACCTGCGTCCCGACGAGAGGGCTATCACATCGCCGCGGCGCAACGCTCGGAGCGCCTCGTCGACGCCCTGCTTCAGCACGCGACCGCGATCACGGCTCGCCTGGCGCTCGACCTCGCTGATCTCCTGACGAATGCCGGCATATTCGGCGAAGTCACCCAGATGGCACGACATCGCGGTCAGATAGCCCGCCATTGCCTCTTCGTTGCGCCGGATCTGTGATGCCATGCCTACTACGGCCCGATCCGCCTGGAATTGGGCGAACGACGTCTCGAGAATGTCGCGTGCCAACACCTGCCCCATCTGTCTAATGAGGCTGACGGCCATGTTGTAGCTCGGCCGGAAGCTCGAACGCAGCGGGTAGGTGCGCGTCGACGCGAGTCCGGCCAGGCTCTCCGGATCGAGGTCAGGGTGCCACACCACCACCGCGTTGCCCTCGACATCGATTCCTCGGCGCCCCGCACGACCGGTGAGCTGGGTGTACTCCCCCGGCGTGATGCTGACGTGCGCCTCGCCATTCCACTTGACGAGCCGTTCGAGGACGACGGTGCGAGCGGGCATGTTGATGCCCAGTGCGAGGGTTTCGGTCGCGAAGACCATCTTCAGCAGGCCGCGCTGGAAGAGCTCCTCGACCACCTCCTTGAAGATCGGCAGCAGCCCGGCGTGATGAGCCGCGACCCCGCGCCTAAGGCCCTCGGCCCAGGTGTCGTAGTCGAGGGCGACGAGGTCGTCATGCGGGATATCTCCGGTCCGCGCCTCCATGAGGGTCTCGATCTCGGCCCGTTCCACAGGCGTGGTCAGCCGGATTCCCGCGGCAAGGCACTGCTGCACGGCCGCATCGCATCCGGCTCGGCTGAAGATAAACGTGATACCCGGGAGCATGTGCTGGTCGTGCAAGGTGGAGACGACGTCGGTGCGCCACGGGGTATTTCGGTCACGACCGCGACGTCGACCCCGGCCGCGGTCGGCCGACCACTTGGCCGCCTCTCGGGCCAGGCGGACGAGCTCGGGATTGACCCTGGTGTGCTCGTCGTCCACGAAGAGGTCGAGAAGGCGGTCGCCGATCATCACCTCCTGCCACAGTGGGACCGGCCGATGCTCGTCGACGACGATCTCAGTGTCGCCGCGCACCGTGGTGAGCCATTCGCCGAATTCCTCGGCATTGCTTACCGTTGCCGATAGAGCGGCGAGCAGGATGCCTTCCGGCAAGTGGATGATCACCTCCTCCCAGACGGGGCCGCGGAAGCGATCCGCCAGGTAGTGGACTTCGTCCATCACCACGTAGCCGAGGCCTCCGAGCGTCTCGGAGGATGCGTAGAGCATGTTGCGCAGGACCTCGGTGGTCATGACGACGACGGGTGCCTCCCCGTTGATGCTGTTGTCTCCCGTCAGCAGGCCCACGCGATCGGCTCCGTAGCGGCGCACGAGGTCGTGGTACTTCTGATTGGACAACGCCTTGATCGGGGTCGTGTAGAAGCACTTGCGGCCGTTCTCCAGGGCAAGGTGCACGGCGAATTCGCCCACCACCGTCTTGCCGGCCCCCGTGGGGGCGGCGACCAGGACGCTGCGGCCATCCGCCAGGGCCGCGCAGCCTCGCTCCTGGAAGGCGTCGAGCGGGAAGTCGTAGCCGGACCGGAAGCCGGTGAGGGGATCCGTTGCCCGCTCGCGAGCCGCGGCGTGACGCTCAGCAGGGCTCGGCACGCCCCCAGACTACGCCGAGCGGCCCGGGACGATGACGCTCAGCGCGCCGGGCCGCGAGCGGATGCTGATGGGCAGCGGGCCGATTCGCTCGCCGTCGGCGTAGGCGAGTTGCCCGGGCGCACTCAACTCGATCTCGCGAGCTCGGTAGGTGCTCACGAAGGGCTTGTTCACGTGAGTGCCGCTGAACACGGAGGGGAACACGCGAATGAAGGTGGGCGTGCTGACCGCGTGCAGCCACGTAATGTCGAGCAGGCCGTCGTCGGGCACGGCTCCAGGGCACACCTTCATGCCGCCGCCGTAGGAAACGCCGTTGCCCACCGCAACCAGCATGGCGCCCTCGCGGATCTCGCGACCATCCAGCACGGCGGTGTATTCGACGGGTCG
>JBJTIQ010000114.1:0-18895 GCA_046095085.1 Actinomycetota bacterium
GTAGTGGGCCACGCCCGACTTGGAGGTGTGGGTGCGCGCGCCGCCGAGCTCCTCGAACTCCACGTCCTCGCCGGTGACGGTCTTGATGACGTCGGGCCCGGTGATGAACATGTGCGAGGTCTGGTCGACCATCACGGTGAAGTCGGTGATGGCAGGGGAGTAGACGGCGCCTCCGGCACACGGCCCCATGATCAGGGAGATCTGCGGGATCACTCCCGACGCGGCGACATTGCGCCGAAAGATCTCGCCATAGAGGCCGAGCGAGACGACGCCTTCTTGGATCCGCGCGCCCCCGGAGTCGTTGATGCCGATCACCGGGCACCCGGTCTTCAGTGCGAGATCCATGACCTTGACGATCTTCTCCCCGAATACCTCGCCGAGCGATCCGCCGAAGACCGTGAAGTCCTGGGCGAAAACGCAGACGGGACGGCCGTCGATGGTGCCGTAGCCGGTGACTACGCCGTCGCCGTAGGGGCGGTTGTTTTCGAGCCCGAACGCATGCGAGCGGTGGCGAGCAAGGCCATCGAGCTGTTGGAACGAGTCGGGGTCGAGAAGGGCCTCGATGCGCTCCATCGCGGTCAACTTGCCCTTGGCGTGCTGCTTGTCGACGGCGGCCTGGCGGCGTCCGACCGCTTCGGCACGCCGACGTTGGAGGTCGTCGGCCTTGTCCTTCGTAGTGCGCGGGATCGGGGAACCTGGGCCCTCGGCTGCGGTCACATGCGTACCTTAGCCCCGTGACCGACCGCAGCCGTGAGGCCCGCCAGGCCCTCTCGGATGTCGCAGACGGCCTCGCGCGCGATGGTCGATGGGCCCCGTGGGCCGACCCGGTGGTGCTGCCAACGACGGAATCGACGATGGCGGATGCAGCCCAACTCGCGACGTCTGGATCGCCCGAGGGCACGGTGATTGTGGCCGAGGAGCAAACCGCGGGCCGCGGCCGTGCGGGACGTCAGTGGGATTCGCCGGCGCACGCCGGCATTTGGCTCACGATCCTGCTGCGGCCAGGGCTCGACCCACAGTTCCTCGGGTGGTTGCCGCTCGTCACGGGCACCGCGGTCGTGACCGCGGTGCGAGCTACGACCAGATGCGACGTGCGCCTGAAGTGGCCCAATGACCTGGTCGTTGAGTCGCGTGACGGCCTCGGCCCGGTGGGCGGCATCCTCGCCGAGCGGCTCGGCGACGGCTCGGTGCTCGTCGGCATCGGCCTCAATGTCGACCAGGCGGCGGATGAGCTTCCGCCCGGGGGGACATCCCTTCGGCTTCTCGGAGCGGTTGACTCGAGGGAGCGCATCCTCGTCTCCGTGCTGGGCGAGTTCGCCGTGACCTATCGCCAGTGGATCGCTGGCGCGGATCCGGCCCCGGACTACCTCGACCTGTGCGTGACAGTCGGTTCCGACGTGCGCGTGGAGGCACCCGGCGTCGCGATCGAGGGGCGTGCGACGGGTGTGGGCCCCCACGGTGAGCTCCTGGTCACCGACGGGTCGGGCACCGATCACAAGATCTCCGCGGGCGACGTGCTCCTCGTGCGTCCGGCGTTCAGATGACGGCGGATCCCTTGGAGTACCCACGGTGGTGTGGGAGCATCACCCCATGGGATACCCGACGAAACTGCTGGGCGAGGGCGAGGTCATCGAGTTCGAGATGAAGCCGCACTGGCGCGGGCTCATCCTCCCCGTTATCTGCCTCATCCTCACCGTTTTCGTCGGTGCGTGGCTCTTCACCCTCATGGGTGGATGGGACAACATCGTCGAGACAATCGGCCGCCCCGCGATCATCGTCATCGGCCTTATCATCTTTTTCGTTTGGGTCCTTCGACCGTTCCTCGAGTGGCTCTCCACCGAATACGTCTTCACCAATCGCCGAATCATCACTCGCGCCGGGGTGATCGCCAAGAAGGGGCGAGACATGCCCCTGTCGAAGGTCAACAATGTGTCGTTCGATATCGGCATGCTGGGTCGCTTCTTGAATTACGGGGAGCTCGAGATCACCTCGGCAAGCGACGAAAACCTCGTGATCAGCGACGTGCCCAACGTGGAGGTCATCCAGCGCGACGTCTATCGACTCCACGAGCAGGACGACGAGCGTCGTCGTCGGCGTAGCACCGAGCAGGGTGGGGATCCCTACCCGCCAGCCGACGGCTAGATCGGCGCCGAGGCGTCGCGCTCGGCGAGCTCGCGCTCTGCTTCTTCGTCTGCCGGTATGGCCGGGAAGACCCACTTGCGGTAGGACCAGAAGCGGAACAACGTGCCAAGGCCGAGGCCGATGACGTTGGCCGAGATGTTGTCGGCCAACGGGCTGTCGAGCCCCAGGGCGTAGTGGCTGAACCACAGGCAGGTCAGCGCGATGAGCATCCCGACGCCGTTGAGTGCGAAAAACAGGACGTATTCGCGGCCCATGTGCGTGCGGCCACGATGACGGAAGGTCCAGAACCGGTTGCCGAAGTAGGCGAAGGTGGTCGCAGCCATCACGCTCAGCGCCTTCGCCGTCAATGGCTTGTCGGCGAGGGGTCCTTCGCCGCCGGCATACATCAAGATGTTGAACAGGCCCACGTCAATGACGAATGCGGTGAGCCCGACGACGCCGAACTTGGCCACCTCGCGCATCAGCATGCTGAGCGAGTCGCGCACGCGGTCGATGAGGGTACGCCGCTCGACCGGAGCCTGGGTGGACATGGGGGGATGCTACTCGCGGCCCACCTCCATCGACGGGTCCGAGCGGTCACATCAGTAGGGTCCGGTTGTGAACCCAGTCACCGAGCGTCGGATCCCGCGGGTGGGCATGGTGGGGGGCGGTCAGCTCTCGAGGATGACCGCCGCGCCCGCGACCGCGCTCGCCGTCGGCTTCCGGGTGCTGGCCACCTCGGCTGACGAGTCAGCGGCCCAGGTCGTGTCCGACGTGGTCATCGGTCACCATGACGACCTCGATGCACTACGGCGACTGGCCGATGGATGCGATGTGGTGACTTTCGACCACGAGCACGTGCCGCCTGCCTACCTGCTCGAGTTGGAGGCCTCGGGGGTCGCAGTGCGACCCGGCCCCGGCGCACTGGTGCACGCCCAGGACAAGCGCACCATGCGGGAGGCGCTTGCCGCCGCGGGTGCACCGACTCCGCGCTGGACGATCGTCGACGGCATCGGCGATCTCACGCGCACGGGGGAATACCTCGGTTGGCCGCTCGTGCTCAAAGTCTCTCGCGGCGGATACGACGGGCGGGGAGTCTGGGTGGTGTCGTCGCAGCAGGAGGCTGCCGACATCCTGGCGAACACGCCGCTCGCCCCTGATGCCGTGTGGTTGGCCGAGGAGCGGGTGGCCTTCACGCGCGAACTCGCCGCGCAGGTGGCGCGATCGCCCTCAGGTCAGGCGGTCGCCTACCCCGTCGTACGCACGGCGCAGATCGATGGGATGTGCTCGGAGGTCGTGGCTCCGTGCCCGGGCCTTTCCGATGAGCGCGCCATGCAGGCGCAGGAACTCGCCCTTGGCCTGGCAAAGGACCTGGACGTGACGGGAATGCTGGCGGTCGAGCTCTTCGATGCCCCGCAGGGAATTCTGGTCAATGAGCTGGCGATGCGACCGCACAATTCGGGGCACTGGTCGATCGACGGTGCCGTCACGAGCCAGTTCGAGAACCACCTGCGCGCCGTACTCGACCTGCCGCTCGGGGACCCTCGCCCGCTAGCCCCGTGGACGGTGATGGTCAATGTCATAGGTCCTCGCGACGCAGACACCCTGCCGCCCCTTCAGGACGCCTACCGCCATGTGCTCGCGCGTGATCCCGGCGTGAAGGTGCACCTCTATGGCAAGGATCCGCGTCCAGGGCGCAAACTGGGTCACGTGACCGTCGTGGGAGACAATCTCGACACGCTTCTCGTGCGCGCCCACCACGCCGCCGATTACCTCATGGGAGTCATTGATGAGTGACCCGAGCCCCCTCGTCGGCATCATCATGGGCAGTGATTCCGACTGGCCCGTTATGGAGGCCGCAGCGGAGGCCCTGCGCGAGTTTGGCGTCCCCTACGAGGCCGACGTCGTCTCCGCGCACCGCATGCCGAAGGAGATGGTGGCCTACGCGGAGTCCGCGGCCGATCGTGGGCTGCGCGTGATCATCGCCGGCGCCGGCGGTGCTGCGCATCTTCCGGGCATGGTGGCGTCACTGACGCCCCTGCCCGTGATTGGCGTTCCGATTCCGCTGTCCCACCTCGACGGCCTCGACTCTCTGCTCTCCATCGCCCAGATGCCCGCCGGAGTTCCGGTGGCCACGGTCGCGGTGGGCAGTGCGCGCAATGCCGGACTGCTGGCGATTCGCATCCTGGGATGCGCAGACGACGACCTCAAAGAGGCGACCAAGGAATTCCAGGCCGAGATGCGACGGGCCGCCAAGGAGAAGGGCGCCCGAGTCCGCGAGCATGACTAGCCGCGACCCACGCCTCTACGGCACCCCAGAGGTCGCCGCCCGAGTGCTGGACGACACGACAACCTGGTTTGTTGTCGGACTCGGCAACAATCCGGAACGCGATGCCTACGGGATAGCCCATCTCCTTCAGTCGCGCGGCAAGCGGATCGTTCCCATCTATCCGCGTGCCGAGCTCGTGCACGGCGAGCAGGGATACGCAACCATCGCCGAGGCGGCCGACGCCGTCGGCGCCCCCGATGTGGTCGACATGTTCGTGCGTGGCGACCGCGTCGGCCCCTTCGTCGACGATGCGATTGCTGCAGGCGCGAAGGCCGTGTGGCTTCAACTGGGTGTCATCGACGAGTCAGCGGCGCAGCGCGCAGCGGATGCCGGGCTCACGGTCATCATGGACAACTGCCCCGCCATCGTATGGGCGGGTCGCTAGGCGGTCGGACGACCCAGGGCGCGGTAGGTCCACCCGGCCGAGCGCCAGCGATCAAAGTCGAGGGCGTTGCGCGCGTCGATGACGGTGGGGGTCGACATCAGCGGACGAATGACCGACGGGTCGATATCGACGTAGTCACTCCACTCCGTCAGTAGCAGGAGTACGTCGGCCCCCTCGGTCGCCTCCACGGCGCTCGCGGCGTACTCGAGCTCGGGAAACAGGGCGCGCGCGTTGTCGACCGCCCGGGGATCGTGCACCACGACGCGTGCTCCAGCATGGTGGAGGGCCTGTGCCACATGCAGGGCCGGCGAATCGCGCACATCGTCGCTATCGGGCTTGAAGGCGGCCCCCCACACCGCAACGGTGCGTCCGGCAGCGGTCCCGCCCATGGAGGTGACCGCGAGGTCGACGGTGTGCTGGCGCCGCCGGATGTTGATGTCGTCGATGTCGCGCAGGAACATCAGGGCCTCGTCGACGCCCAACTCCCCGGCGCGGGCCATGAATGCGCGGATGTCCTTGGGGAGGCACCCGCCACCGAAGCCGAGTCCGGCGCGCAGGAATTGAGGGCCGATACGCGGATCCATGCCCAGCGCCGCGGACAGGGTGACGATGTCACCGCCGGTCGCCTCGCAGACCTCGGCCATGGCGTTGATGAACGAGATCTTCGTGGCCAGGAATGCGTTGGCGGAGACCTTGACGAGTTCGGCGGTGGCAAAGTCGGTGACGAGTAGGGGAGTGCCCGCCTCCAGTAGTGGCGCGTAGACCTCGCGGAGGATCGCGTCGTCGCGAGAATCGTGCACTCCGAAGACAAGGCGGTCTGGGCTCAAGGTGTCTTCGACGGCGTGGCCTTCGCGAAGGAATTCCGGATTCCAGGCGACTCTCGCCCCCGTCGGCGTAACGCGACCTTCGATGTCGGCCGCTGTCCCGACCGGCACCGTCGACTTGCCTACGACGAGATCGTCGGTTTGGAGCACGGGCAGCAGGGCTTCAATGGCCGCATTCACCTGGGTGAGGTCGGCTGCCGGCGAATTCGCTTGCTGGGGGGTGCCCACGCACAGGAAGTGGACGGTTGCGCCTGCGACGTCGGCCGGCTGGGTCGTGAACCGCAGTCGTCCGGATTGCAGGCCGCGTTGGAGCACGGCGTCGAGCCCGGGTTCCCAGAAGGGCACGCGGCCCTCGGTGAGCGCGGCAACCTTCGTCGGATCGCTATCGAGGCCGATGACCTCGTGGCCGAGTTCGGCCATGCATGCGGCATGAGTCGCCCCGAGGTAGCCGGTACCCACCACGCTCAGCCGCACGCCGTGAGCCTAGACCGCCGCGGGCGTAGGCTCGGGAGCCACCAGGAAGGGGAACCTCGTGCCGCTCGTGCCCAACCCGGACTTCGCTGCCTTCTCGCTGCCGGAGGAGCACCGAGAACTCCGATCGGCGGTGCGCCGCCTGGCCGACGACAAGATCGCCCCGCGCGCCGCCGAGATCGATGCATCGGGGGAGTTTCCCCGCGACATCTACGACGTGCTCGTGGCATCGGGCTTCCACGCCATTCACATCCCCGAGATGTACGGCGGACAGGGCGGGGATGCTCTGGCGGCCTGCCTGGTCATCGAGGAGATCGCGCGAGTCTGTGCCTCGAGTTCGCTCATTCCTGCGGTCAACAAGCTGGGCACCATGCCGCTCATGGTCGCCGGCAGCGAAGCGATGCTCGAGCACTATCTCCCATCGGTGGCCTCGGGCGCGGCGATGTTCTCCTACTGCCTGTCCGAGCGCGAGTCCGGCAGCGACGCTGCGGCAATGAAGACACGCGCCACGCGCGATGGCGACGGCTGGATCCTCACCGGACAGAAGAGCTGGATCACCAATGCGGGCATCTCCGACTACTACACCGTCCTAGCAGTCACCGATCCCGATGCCGGAGCCAAGGGCATCTCCGCCTTTGTCGTCCACCACGACGATGAGGGCCTGGCGATCGGCAGCCCCGAGCGCAAACTCGGTGTCCATGGCTCGCCGACATGCGAGGTCGTGTTCGATCACGTGCGATTGCCAGGAGATCGCCTGGTCGGCGAGCCAGGGTCCGGCTTCCGCACCGCGATGACCACCCTTGACCACACCCGCATCACCATTGGCGCTCAAGCCTTGGGGATCGCGCAGGGAGCGCTTGATGCGGCAATTGCCTACTCGCGCGAGCGCGAGCAGTTCGGGCGCCCGATCTCCGACTTCCAGGGCATCCAATTCACGCTCGCCGATATGGGCATGAAGCTCGAGGCTGCCCGAGCACTCGTCTACGCGGCAGCGGCTAAGAGCGAACGCGGCGACGATGACCTGGCATTCTTCGGTGCGGCCGCCAAGTGCTACGCCTCTGACGTGGCCATGGAGATCACCACGGATGCCGTGCAGGTGTTTGGCGGCTACGGCTACACCCGTGACTACCCCGTCGAACGCTTCATGAGGGACGCCAAGATTACCCAGATCTACGAGGGGACCAACCAGATCCAGCGCATCGTCATGGCGCGCCAACTCTTGAGAGGCTGACATGCCGTTTGATCCCATCGTCGAGCAGCCACTCGATCAACCCATTCCCACAGAACGCTCACGCACTACCCTGGCGCGAGTCATGGGCGTGGTCGATGCCAACAACTACGGCAACGTCCACGGTGGAGTCATCATGAGAGCCGTCGACGAGGCGGGTGCCGTCGCCGCGATTCGTCACTCGCAGGGACCGGCCGTGACAGCCTTCATGGACGAAATGGCCCTTCTTGAGCCGGTCAAGCAGGGTGATCTGCTCACCACGCGGGCACAGGTCAACTGGACGGGGCGCACGAGTATGGAAGTAGGCGTGCGCGTCACTGTTCAGCGCCTGGGCATCGAGGGAGAGATCCACGTGAGCACGGCATATCTGGTCTTCGTGGCTATCGACGCCGACGGCGTTCCTCGCCCCATCCCGCCGGTGGAGCCCGACTGCGATGAGGAGAGGCTCCGATTTCATGCGGCCGAGATTCGCCGTGCATCCCGCCTCGAACGTCGTCGGGCCATCAAGGAATTGCGCGAGCGGGGCCTGGAGCCCTAGCGGGCACCCCGCAGGAAGCCGGCGCCCCAGGCTCCGTGCATGGTCGCGAAGACCGCGGGCAGTCGCAGTGCCGCGCCCGGACCGAGCGAACGCCCTGCGCGCGCGCTCGCGACGAGGTTTGCGGCGGCGTAGCCCACCGGCATGGCGAAGCCCATGACTGTCAAGGCGGGTGAGCGCGTGGCGAGTCCGAGTGTGCCAACGATGGTCCCGCCGATCACCGCGATGAGTGTGACCGGAGGCGCGAGGTATCGAGCGGAAACGGTCTCGGGATGACGTGTTGCCACCTCGCGTCGCCATCGGCCGTATTGGAAGTACTGCCGGGCGAGTGATGCAAGGTCGGGTCGTGGCCGATAGGTGACGTGCAGGTCGGGAGTGAACCAGACGAGCCCCCCCGTCTGGCGGATGCGGTGGTTGAGTTCCCAGTCCTGCGCCCGGACCATCGACTCGTCGAATCCTCCGACGCGCTCGAGGGCAGAACGCCGGAAGCACCCGAGGTAGACGGTCAGGGCGGGCCCCGGCTCGCCGCCGATATGGAATGCGGCACCTCCGACCCCGAACCACGACGTCATGGCGGCGGCAACCGCCCGCTCGAACTCACTGACGCCCTCCGCCCCCATGATGCCGCCGACATTGTCGGCACCGGTTGCCTCAAGCGTTGCGACGGCGACCGCCACGTAGTCATCGGGGATGAGCGCGTGCCCGTCGACGCGAACGATGATGTCGAAGGACGCGGCCTGAACCGCGAGGTTGAGGCCGGCGGCAGTGCGCCCAGTGGGATTGGCGACGGTGCGTACGCGGGGGTCCTCGGATGACAGGCGCCCGGCGACCACGTCGGTGTCATCGTGCGACGGGCCAAGTGCCAGTACGACCTCGAGAGGGCCGTCGTAGGCCGACGACAGGATGCGACGTACGGCTGCTTCGAGGTGGCGCTCCTCGTTGAGCACGGGCATCACCACGGACACGCCTGGACGTGCGACCTCGCGTCCCTCGGCGCCCACGTCGGAAGGGTAGCCTCGGAGCCGTGCGCGCCCGCATTCCCCTCGTTGTCGTGGCCCTAGGCCTCGGCGTGGGGCTGCTGGTGCTGGGTGTCGCGGCTGGATGGTCCCCGGCCGTCATCGCGATAGCCGCTCTCATCGGCCTGGCCGTCGGTGCGCTGCTCGGGCAGACATTCGCGTGGGTCCGCATCACCACCGGGCGGCTGGCTCGGCTGGAGCACTACGTCAATCATCGGCTCGAGGGCCTGAAGAACGACACGTCACGCCGAGACGACGCCATGGGCAAGAACATCACCGAGATCCGCGGCAAGGTGGGCAAGATCGACAACGAGTTGACCTTTCCCCGCTCGACCTACCGTCTCGCGCTGCGCGAACTTGCCCAAAACCAGTCCGCTGAGCGCCGAGAGACCCGGGTGCATTACCAGCAGAAGCTCGATGACCAGGTGGCCCTGCTCGAGTCGTTCATGCAGCTGCAGCGCCTGGTGCCGATGTCGCTGCCCATGCCGCGGCCGGGCACCTGGGCGGCGTCCGAAGACCTGCTGCTGTGGCTCGCCGGATACGTGCTCGAGCATCGTCCGCGTCTGGTTGTCGACCTCGGCAGCGGTCAGTCCAGCGTGTGGATGGCCGGTGCGATGCGCGTTGCCGGATACGACGGCCGGGTTGTCGGGGTCGACCATGAGGAGCAGTACGCGCGGGCCACGGAGGAACTCGGCAGACGGCAGGGAGTCTCCGAGTGGCTGACCGTCGTCCATGCGCCGCTCGTCGAGGAGTCCATCGCGGGTCGAGCGGTCACGTGGTACGACGAATCCGCCCTGCGATCGCTCGATGCGGTCGATCTGCTGTGCGTCGACGGTCCCCCCGCCCAGGGCGCCGAGCAGGCCCGCTGGCCCGCCCTGCCGTTCTTCCGTGACCGCATGTCGGCCGGTGGTCGAGTGATCCTCGACGACATGATCCGCGTCGACGAGCAGCAGATCGCACAGGACTGGTTGGAGCGCTACCCCGGCACCGAGACGCTCAGCCTGGATTTCGAGAAGGGTGCGCTCGTCCTCACTCTGCCGTGATGCCTAGGCGCAGCGCACCTTGTCTGCCGTCGTGGGATCGGTGATCGCGTCGCTCTCCCTGTCTTTGTCGGGATTGCTGGATGTGCCCTGAGTGCTAACGACAGACACCCCGCTGAATGACGAGCCGATGACGATCGTGATCGTGGCGGAGGACTCGTCCGCCACGGTGGTGGCTCCCGGGAAAGCCTCCAGGACCGTGCGCGCGGCCTCGGCTGAGGGCGCGTCGTGCCGGATCTCGGTCGATACGTAGTCGGGTCGGTCGGCATCGCCGATCTCGGTCACGGTGAACCCCTGCGCCTCCAGCGCGGCGGCCGCCTCGGCAGCGCGTCCGGCGATTCCGCTGCCGTTGAGAACGCGCACGGTGATGTCGGACGGGGCAACGGTGATCTTGGACGTGCCGGACCCGGTGGTACCCGCCTTCTTCGGCTTGATCCAGGCGACGTCGTCCCGCATTGATTGCCAGACGGGTGCTGCCCCCTCTTCGTCGACCACGACGTTTTCGCCGTCGCCGCGCTCGAGCCACGGCATTGTGAGGAAGGCGATGTCTCCGGGAGCCATCCCCTTGACGCTCAGCGCCATGTCGCGCAGGACGTCGATGTCGGCTAGGCCGGGGTCGGTGGTGAGGCCTTGCGTCGCGGAGTCGAGCACGGAGTAAAGGCGCACAGGGTTGAGCAGCAGGCCGGTGGAGGATGCCTCACGGATCATCGACGACAGGAAGGCCTGCTGGCGCTTGATGCGACTGAGGTCTGAGCCATCGCTGAGGGTCTTGCGCGCCCGGACGAAACCGAGTGCCTGCTCGCCGTTGACGATGCTGGTGCCCGCTGGGAGGTTGAGGTCACTGGACGGGTCGTTGGCCGGCTCGGTGAGACACACTTCGACGCCCCCGAGGGCGTCGACGACGTTCTTGAAACCCGTGAAGTCGACGACCGCGAAGTTGTCGATCGTCAGACCGGTCATCTGCTCGACGAGCTTGACGGTGCAGCCTGGGCCGCCGATCTCGAAAGCGGTGTTGAACTTCGATTCGAAGCCGCCGACCGTCTCGCTGTCGCGCTTGCACTCCGGGATCATCACCCACGTATCGCGCGGGATGCTGACGGCGGTGGCAAAGGACCGGTCTTTGGACAGGTGCAGGAGGATCGTGGTGTCGGATCGCTCGCCGGTGTAGACGTCGGGGTCTCCGTATTTCTTCGACGTCTCGTCCTCGCGACTGTCACTTCCCATCAGCAGGATGTTGACGGCGGAGTAGTTGCCCTCCTCGTCGATGACGGGGGCGGTGACATGCGGACGGCCCGTGGTGTCGCTGATGTCGATCGCGGTGATGTTGCCCTCGAGCTTGGCCGAGACCACGTCGACGCCGACCCCGGCAAGGCTGAGCATCAGCACCACGCCGGCGGCGACGGCGAGGAGGATGCGCGGCCAGCGGCGGGGGCCCGACGAGGGGGGCTCGGCCGGCCCGTCGGACCGAGCCTGGGCTGCCTCGGTCACGGGGCTCCTCTCGGTGTTGGCCCCCCCAGGGTAGGGGCGCGAACCACCTGATGGGACGCCCGACCGGTCAGGGGCGGTTCCTTCAGGGTGCCTGGGAATGTGATCAATGGGACCTGTGGGAAGGGTGAGTCGCCTTGCCTCGCGCCACGAGGCTGGGGCACCCTCATTCGGTGAGAGTCCTCGCGGTGCTGACGGCTGCCCTGATCGTCCCCGCGACGGTAGCCCTCCCCGTGGCCTCCAGCCTCTCCTCGGCCGACCCCGGCCCCGTTCGCGCTTCCGTGGTCACCATCCCGCTGACGGGCGTGGCGGCCGGGTCCTTGGCCGACACTCCCGCAGCGACAACCCCGGTCCCGCGGGCCGGCGAGACGCATGTCCACGTGGGACCGCAGACGCGCGATGGGGGGCCACGCCTTCGTCCCGCAGCGGCCACACAGCCCACGGCGACCGAAGCCTTCGGGCTCGTCGGGATCACGGCCGCTGCGCCCTTCGACCCGCGCACCAGGGTCGTCATCCGCATCCGCGAGAGCGGTGAGTGGCAGCCCTGGATGGAGCTGCCCATCAGCGAACACCTGCCCGACCCCGGCACCGACGAAGGCCAGCGGGCGCGCTACGCCACTGAGCCGATCGCGACCAACGGCAGCGACGGCGTGCAGGTGCGCATCGACACTCCAACCGGAACCGTGCCGACCGACACTCAGCTGACCATGATCGACAACCCCGTGCGACCTGAAGACAACAACATCGGATCCCGCATGGGGCCGGCATCGACGGCACAGGCTGCTGTCACGCAGCCCCCCATCATCACGCGCAAGATGTGGGGTGCCGACGAATCCCTCAAGCGCGGTGAGACGGCCTACTCGGACACGATCAAGGTTGCCTTCGTGCACCACGTCGTGTCATCCAACGACTACACACCCGCCCAGGCCGCCCAGCAGATGCGCAACGTCTACTCCTGGTTCACCGAGGGCATCAAGGTCAATGACTTCGGATACAACTTCATGGTGGATCGCTACGGCCGCCTCTACGAGGGGCGCTCGGGCGGTATCGACAAGGCGGTCATCGGCGCCCACACCTCGGGCTTCAACGCCGAGACCTTCGCCGTGTCCTTCCTCGGCAATGCCGACACCCTCGACCCCACCCAGTTTGAGAAGGAGAAGATCCTCGACGCGATCGGCCAGCTCGTTGCCTGGAAGTTCGATCTCTTCGACGTCAATCCTCTCGGCACGGCGGTCCTCACCTCGGCCGGCCCGGGTCCGGGCGGAGGCACCACATCGATGTACTACGCCGGCGAGAAGGTCACGACCAAGACGATCGTCGGCCACGGCGACATCGGCAGCACGTCGTGCCCCGGCGAATTCCTCAGGCCGACGATGGCGCACCTGCGCCTGGCGGTCTCGGCCCTGCAGGGCAAGAACTTCTATCCACCGACCATCGATGGCGATGAGGTCCCGTGGGGATCGGGCGGATCCATCAAGTTGACGCCTCGTTCGAACGGACCCGTCGAAGCAACCATGACGGTGTCGAACGCCTGCGGTGACCCCGTACGCACCCTCTCGGCCTCTGCGTCGAGCGCGGCGGAGTTCCCGATGACGTGGAACCTGCGAGACGACAAGGGCAAGCAGGTGCCACCGGGCACCTACACCTTCCACATCACCGCGATGAGCGGCGCCAAGAAGCTCTATCCATGGACGGGCACGGCGCGCATCTCCGCTACGCCCGACTCTCCGCCGGATCCGTGCACGCCACCCGAGGAGTTCGTCGTCGAGGGCACGGGCTACGGCCATGGCGTGGGGCTTTCGCAGTGGGGCGCGTTCGCTATGGCGCGCAAGGGGTGGAGTGCCAAGCGCATCGTCGAGTACTACTACCCCGGTGTCGAGGTCAAGCCATTCACCGATTCGCAGGACGTTCGCATCAGCCTGCTCTACCAGAAGGAGAACGCCCACGTCCGTGTCGAGGACCTCGACGGGAGCGGGGCGCAGGTCGAATTCACCTACGGCAAGAACGTCCACGTCGCCGGCCCGGCAGCCAACTTCACCCTGACGCCGTCGGGGCGCTTCGTGACCATCCGCAAGACCGAGGGGGGCACCTCCACGCGCATCGGCCGTGCGCGAATCGTCAACATCAAGTGGTCAGGCACGCGCGATCCCGGCACGGCAGGCACTGCTTCGGCCCTGCTCAACGTGGCCGGACCGGGGGAGAGCTTCTCCTCCGAGGGCCATCGCTATCGCTACGGATCGGTGGACGTCAGCATCGTCTCGACCAGTGCCGGAAGTCGCCTCGCCCTGGTCAACTCCCTGCGCCTCCATGACGAATACCTCTTCGGCATCGCCGAGGTCAATCCCACGTGGGACCTGCCCGCCCTGCAGGCGCAGGTCATCGCGTCACGCTCATACGCCCTGTCGCAGCTGGCCAAGGGCGTCGACAAGGCGTGCAACTGTCACATGGATGACGGGGATGGCCCCTACTACGACCAGACATTCCAGGGATGGATCGCCGAGTCCCGCTACGGCGACCCCAACAAGTGGCGCGAGGCCGTCGTCGCCACACACACCTCGGGCGAGCAGGGCCTGACCGCCGTCTACAAGGATGAGCCCATCAACGCCTTCTACACGGCCGCTACCGGAGGCATGACCAACTCGGCCGCTGATGTCTGGGGTGGCAGTGGCTACCCCTGGTCGCAGAGCGTCGATGACCACTGGAGCCTCGAAGCGCCAGGCAATCCCTATCTGCGCTGGAACGTCAAGGTGACCCAGGAAGCCCTCGCTGAGCTCTTCGGAATGGACGACATCATGACGGTGTCGGTCACTCGCACGCTCAAGTCCGGATCGGCAAGGGAGCTCACCGCCAAGAGCATCGATGGCCACACCAGCACTGCCTCGGGCTCCGAATTCCGATCCGCTTTCGGTCTGCGCTCGACGTATCTGTCCGAGATCGTCGACGAGGAGCGCGCGAGCACTGGCCCTGTCCCCAGCGGCGGCGTCACCCTCAATGTGAAGCCGAGTGGCGACGTGGCTGACGGCACGGTCGTCACGATGACCGGACAGGTCAAGGACATGAAGCCCGGCCTCGTCGTGCAGCGTCAGGTGCAGGTCAATGGCAGCGCCTGGCAGGACCGCAATACCGCTGTGCCGAGCTCGGACGGCTCCTTCACCTTCACCGTGCCCGTAACCGGTAGGGGCACGACGTACTCCTGGCGCGTGCTCGTCTACAGCGCGGGCACCGTGGTGGCCAGCAGCCCGACGCGCACAGCCAAGGTCATCTAGCCGTCACGCGCTCTGCGGCAGCCACCGCTTCGACGTCGCCGCCCGTCGCATGACGGACGATCACCGCTGCGCCATCCAGGCGTAGGGGGACGGCGAGGATCAGCAGGTCGGCATGCGGGTCATCCTCGAGGACGAGTATTCGATCGGCCTCGAGACGGCCTTGGCTCTGGATGAGGGCCGCCGCTTCCTGCATCAAGGGCTCGGGCCCTGGATCGGCGGATGCAATGAATACGTCGGGGTGCGCGCGAGCGGCCGTCGCGTGATCGACGATGCCGGCCGGGAGCGGCTCTCCGGACGGCAGGCCGAAAGGCGCCAGCGAGACGATCACGGTCTCGGTTGCCAGCCCAGCCAGATCGAGGTGATCGCGGTCGGTGACGAGGGTGTGCGCGGTCGACGGGTCTGCGGCGGGGTCGTAACGGGCCGCCACGGCCGAGCACGCCGCCTGCCACACCGCCCGCTGCCAGTGGAGGGGCAGTCGGACTGCCACCGTGTCGCCGGGCTGCACGTCGAGCTCGTCGCGAAGCAGGCCCGCGGTCTTGGCGACGGAGTTCTCCACGCTCGCCGCCGACAGTTCGATGCGCTCGCCGGTGGCCAGGTCGTAATACGTGACAAGGGGAGCGGCCGGCACCCGGCGGGCACGAGCCTGCAGCACTCCCCAGAGTGTCTGGTCTCCGACCGATTGCTTCACCCGACCACGCTAGTCCCACGGGCATAGGCTCGTCGGGTGCTCTCGATCTCGTACCCGGCCCAGGTCGAGGGCTTGCCGCTGTGGCCCGTCATTGTCGTCATCGTCGCGCTCATCGCCTTCAACGTCGTCACCAACCGGCTAGCGCCGGAGGGTCATCACCTGCTGTGGGCCATGGGAGGGTCCTTCGGGCTCCTCGCTCTGGGCATCCTCGATGGCAATAGCTGGACGGACATGGGCCTGGGGTGGACCTACTTGATTCCCGGCGTCCTGTGGGGCGTGGGCTGCGTCGTCATCGTGACCGCGGGCTACCTGATCGCCGCGTCGTTTCGGCGCGGACGCGATGCCATGCACGACGAGCGCGTCGCCGAGCTCAGCGGTCCTCGCCTGATGTTCCAGGCGCTGGTCCAGGTGCCGTTCGCCGTCGTCCTCTTCGAGGAGATTGCCTTCCGGGCGGTGCTCTTCTCGATGCTTGCCCGGCGCTTCGGGGTGGTCTGGGCTGTCGTGATCTCGGCCATCCTCTTCGGGTTGTGGCACATCCTGCCGTCGATCGGATCGCACGAGCAGAGCGCCGCCCTTGGCTCGGTGGTGGGCGAGGGCCGCCGCGGCAACGTGCTGGCCGTCGTGCTGTCGGTGCTCACGACGACCATTGCCGGCGTGATCTTCGCCGGGTTGCGCATCGTGTCGGGCAGCGTGATCGCACCCATGGGCTTGCACTGGGCAACCAACGGCATGGGGTACTTCTTCTCGTGGACGATCATCCGATGGCGGCGTCGCGGCCGGGCGTAGCCCATCGGGTCTGAGAGGCTGGGGCCATGTCCAGCCCCACCGCCGGCTCGCACCCAGGCGCCAAGGCGTCCCGTCGTCCCGGGTTCTGGCATCGCTACTTCGCCGCCCCCGATCCGGGCAGCCTTACACCCGCTCAAATCTGGTACGACAATTTCTCGTCGGTGCCGATGTTCGTCGTCTCCATCACCTGGCTGGTCTCGACCTTCTTCACGTGGTCTCCCGCCCTCTCGCCGATGTATCGGGCGGAAGGCGTCACGATCAGCATCATCACCTGGGGCATCTTCGCCCTCGACCTGTCTATCCGCTTCCTCCTGGATCCCCACAAGAAGAACTTCGTCAAGCGTGACTGGCCACTCATGATCGCCCTGCTCTTTCCGCCGCTGCGCATCCTGCTGGTGATCACGGCCGTCATGCGCGTGGCGCGCGACCGCAATGCCCTGACCAAGATCGTGGGCCTCTATGCCATCTACGCCGTCACCTTCGTCGTCATTTTCGGGTCGCTCTTCACTCTTATGTTCGAGATCGACGCGCCCGGCGCCAACATCGAGAGCTTCGGTGACTCCACCTGGTGGGCTTTCGTCACGGTGACCACCGTCGGCTACGGCGACTTCACGCCCGTCACCGTGGGCGGTCGGGTGATCGCGGTCTTCATCATGTTCACCGGAGCCGCGGCGGTCGGCGCCGTCACGGCGGCGGTGGCATCGCGCTTCATTTCGTCATCATCACAGGCGTCACAGGCGTCACAGGCGTCACAAACGTCGTCGACGGACTCGCGACTCGACTACCTGCTCACGCACCTGAAGTCGATGGAGGCGGAGGTTCGTCACATTGCTGACCGGCTCGATGGCACCTCCGCGACGCGCGCGAGTGACGGTCAATGACATGCCCTCGTACGCCGCCTAGGATGTCGGCACTGCTCCTGACGTCGCCGACGTCACCCTTCCCCAAAGGAGTTGCTGGCATGGATTCGGGCGCCGCACGCCTCGACCCCGATCAGGCGGCGGCAGCAATGTCGGAGCGCGATCGGCGAATCCTGGAGTTCGAGCGCCAGTGGTGGAAGTACGCCGGTGCCAAGGAGCAGGCGATTCGCGACCTGTTCGATATGAGCAGCACTCGCTACTACCAGATCCTCAATGCCCTCATCGACACCCCCGAAGCGCTGGCCGTCGACCCCATGTTGGTCAAGCGCCTGCGCCGGATGCGGGCCTCCCGCCAGCGCGTTCGCTCGGCTCGCAGGCTGGGCATCGACCTCGACGTCCGCTAGGGCCTAGGTCTCCAGGGCGTATTCGGGCACCTGGCGCAGTGGTGGCCGTACGAGGGCATCCACGGTGTGGCGCTCCACCCTCAGGCCCTCCGGCCCGTAGATGAACTGCGCGATCTCCGCCTCGGTCGACGGTCGGGCGATGACGTAGTCGGGGTCGAGTCGATCGAGCGCCACCTGCCAGATCTGGGCCGACATGCGCCCGAGCTGCTGCTCGTCCTGGTGCTTGTGCATGCGCTCCCCGAGGTCGACCTGCGCGATGGCATCGATGCCGAGGCGCTCGGCAGTGTCCACCAGTAGGGCGAATTCCACGCCGTATCCGCAGGGGATCGGCAGGGCCTCGATCAGATCGCGGCGCACCGCATATTCGCCGGCGAGCGGCTGCGCCACACCGGCGAGCTCCGGCCAGTGCAGGTTGAGCAACGGCCGAGCGACGAGCTCGGTGACGCGACCGCCGCCGGCCACGCGCGCGCCGTAATCGTCGACCAAGGGGCGCTCGTAGGCGGCCTTGACCAGGTGCACGGATGGATCGAGCAGCGTAGGCCCGAGGAGGCCGACCACGTAGTCGGGAGTGAACGACAGCAGGTCGGCATCCAAGAAGACGATGACGTCTCCGGTGGTGGCGGCGACGCCGCGCCACATGGCCTCGCCCTTACCCGGCACGGTGGGGACGTCGGGGAGCACCTCGTGCGTCGCGCGTACGGTCGCACCAGCGGCTCGGGCGACCTCCGCGGTGCGGTCGGTGCTGTCGGAGTCCATGACCAGGAGTTCGTCGACCAGGGGCGTGACGCCGGTCATGAGGTCGGCGCGAATAGCGGCCACGATGGCCCCGACGGTGGCCTCCTCATTGCGGGCTGGGATCACGACGGAGACGCGATGCCCCGCCTTGGCCCGGGCGACCTCGGCGCGGGGCCAGTGGGCGACGGTGCTGGTGCGGCGGGCGAACCAGGCAAGGGCATGGGGATTCACCCGTCCAGTGTGCCCGCCCGCGGTCGGGGAGGCCCCCTCGGTGCTCCCCAGGATTTGCACTCGGCACCCGAGAGTGCCAATATTGGGTTAGCACTCGATGACCTCGAGTGACAACTTGCCGGTGAGGCCCCGTCGGATGCGGGGCCGTCCGTCGCGGGCATCGGCCGTCCGGAGGGGAATCCCCCCTCACGTCGTTCCGGGAGGAACCTCACCCCATGGCAAAGATCATCGCTTTCGATGAGGAGGCCCGCCGGTCCCTCGAGCGTGGCATGAATGTCCTCGCCGATGCCGTCAAGGTCACCCTCGGCCCCAAGGGCCGCAATGTCGTCCTCGAGAAGAAGTGGGGCGCTCCCACGATCACCAACGATGGCGTGTCCATCGCCAAGGAGATCGACCTCGAGGATCCCTACGAGAAGATCGGTGCTGAGCTCGTCAAGGAGGTCGCCAAGAAGACGGACGACGTCGCTGGCGACGGCACCACCACCGCCACC
>JBJTIQ010000115.1:0-9005 GCA_046095085.1 Actinomycetota bacterium
CGACCTAGCAGTCTGGCCGGTCGAGTGCCAGATCCCAGACTAGGGGGTCGGTTAGCACTCCGTCAATTCGAGTGCCAGCGCCCGGCCGGCCGGGCCCCTAGGGTCGACCCTGTGATCCGGCCCGCCGACCTCCACGTCGCCCAGGCCCGGGCGCTCGCGGCCCGCGCCCTGGAGGCCGACCAGGTGGGCTCGGATCCCCTGGCCCTCGTCACCGCCCTACGCCGCGCACACCCCGATATCGACCCGGACCTGGTGTCCGCCGTCGTCACCTAGGCACGCCTGCGCGAGCGTGCCCGCGAGCGGCTGGCGCCGTGGGCCGAAGCTCCCTGACGACGCTCACGAGCTCCGCGCTGCACTACGCGGACGTGGCTCAGCGACGTGGAAGACAGCGGACATCGACATGTCGGCGCAGGAGATGGCTCAGCGCATCGGTCATCGGTCGGCACGCAATGGTGCCGCCGTCACCGTGGCGTGGGTACGAGTCGACGGCACCCCCCGTGCCTACGAGGTCACGCGCTGAGCGTTGCCGAAATGCGCGCAATCGACTCCGGGCCGACCCCGCAGCATCCGCCGATGAGCCGCACGCCATCGATCGCGGCCCAGCTGCGCACGAGGTCGTCGCCGGTCTCGCGTCCCTCCCCCGACCAGCCGGTGGCCGGGTCCCACGCCCGACCCGAGTTGGGGTAGGCCACGAGGGCGAGGTCGCTGGCCGCCGACAGCCGGCTCAGCAGGGGGCCGACGTGCTCGGGGGCGGTGCAGTTGACGCCGATGGCCAGGATCGACGGCGACTCCGCGGCGACCTGGGCAGCCTCCTCCACGGGCTGTCCGGCGCACGTCGTCGCCGCGTCGCGACAACTCAGAGACAGCCACGCCGGCACATCGGGGTAGGCGGCGAGGGCCTCGACGAGCGCAGCGACCTCATCGACATCCGGGATGGTCTCGATGGCCAGCGCATCGGGGCCGGCGTCGATGAGCACGGCCAGGCGCTCGGCATGGAAGTCGACGAGCCGCTCATGCGCGACGCCGTAGCGACCGCGATACTCGCTGCCGTCGTGACGAATGGCCCCGTAGGGACCCACGCTCGCGGCCACGAGTGCGCCGCAGGCTGCGCCGGCCTCGCGCGCAAGTCCCACGCTCACCCGCAGGGCGTCGTCGGCTGCGGCTGCGCTTCGTCCGTCGGCGACGAAGCCCTCGCGCGAGACCTGGTAGCTCGCCGAGATCAGCACGCGGGCGCCCGCATCGGCGTAGGCGGAGTGCACGGCACGCACCTCTTCGGGCTGATCAGCCAGCACGCGCGCGGACCACAGGGCGTCCGACAGGTCATGTCCGCGTGCCTCAAGTTGGGTCGCGAGTCCGCCATCGATGGGGTGCACCCCAGAATCCAGCAGATCGCCGAGCGCGGTCAGATGTATTCCTCGAGGGAGGCGGGGGTCAGGCCCTGTTCGCGACCGAGATCCAGGATGGTCTGCAGGCCCTCCGCCAGGTTGTCCTCCCAGTGCAGGAGCACGATGTCGCCCGCACGAATCGGGGACGCCCAGTACTCCACCGTGTTGTCATTGCCCACGACGATGTTCCACAGCACGATGCGGTTGATACCGCATTGCTCAGCGAATTTCAGTACGTCGGGATCATTGGGTCCGGCACCATAGGGCGGCCGCAGCATCCACGGCCGATAGCCGAACTGTGCTTCGAAGCGATCCTGCGTCTCGCAGATCTCCCACTCGACATCGGTCTTGGGATCGTTGAGCGCTCCGTGCACCATCGTGTGATTCTGCACGGAGCCGCTGAAAGCGGTGACGTCGTTGAAGTAGTCGGTGTGGTCGCGTACGGCATACTCGGTCAGGAATGCAGTGACGGGGATCTGCTGCTCCTGGATGAGTGCGAGCGCCTCGGGCGAACGCTCAAGCCCGTCGTCGATCGTGATGAAGAAGACAGGGTCGTCGGTCTCCACCCAGTTGAGCACTTGCACGTCGCCGTCCGCCAGGTTGGCGTCGCTTCGACCCGACTGCCCCTCCTCAAGGGTCTCGCTACCACCCGACATCGCCTCGATGTAGGGATCGCTATTGGATGGCGTCGCCGAGGGGGTCGTGCTTGCCGGTGTCGACGCAGGCTCGGCCGTTGGAACCGGCGCGGGTGCCGTGCTCGCGGCCTGAGCGACGGACTCGGCTTCTCCCCCGATGGGCGCCATGCCGGCGAGGAATCCCGCGGTGGCGGCAAAGGCAAAGGGAATGCCGATCACGACGGCGATCGCAGATCCGCGCATGTGGCTTCTCCCTGGTGAGACGCCCATTGGGGCGCCTCTCGAGAATACCTTCGACGGTCGACGGAAGGCGGTCAGCGACCCTCGCCTTCAGGCGAGCACCGTCTCGACGGGGAGCGAGGAATCTGCGCCGAACCCGGGGGATGTCGGGGGCGCATTTCGGGCGACGAGTGCCGCACCGAGCGAGGCCACCATGGCTCCGTTGTCGGTGCACAGTCGTGGAGGGGGGACGCGCACATCGAGGCCCCCGGCGCGCTCGTCGAGCAGCGTGCGCAGACGCGAGTTGGCGGCTACGCCTCCGCCGACCACCAGTGTGTCAATCCCCTCGTCGCGGCAGGCGCGCACGGCCTTGCGCACCAGCACATCGGCCACCGCCTCTTGGAAGGATGCGGCCACGTTGGCAACCGGAATATCCCGTCCCTCTCGGCGTGCGGCGTCCAGCCAGCGCATGACAGCGGTCTTCAGCCCCGAGAACGAGAAGTCATGGCGGTGGTCAACCTCATCGCGCGGAAGACTGAGCCCTCGGGGGAATGCGATGGCATCGGGATCGCCCTGGCGGGCAAGGGCATCGATGGCCGGTCCGCCCGGGAAGGGCAGCCCCAGCAGGCGGGCTACCTTGTCGAAGGCCTCTCCCGCGGCGTCGTCGAGCGTCGCCCCAAGAGACACCACATCACAGGTCACGTCGTCCACGCGAAGCAGCGACGTGTGGCCGCCCGACACCAGAAGGGCGATGGCGGGCTCGGGCAGCTCGCCATGCACGAGTCGGTCGACCGCCACGTGCGCCGCGAGGTGATTGACGGCGTACAACGGACGCTCGAGTGCGAGAGCTAGACCCTGTGCCGCACTGACTCCGACCACCAGCGCCCCGACGAGACCGGGCCCGGCCGTGACCGCGATGGCGTCCACGTCGGTCACCCGAACGCCGGCCTCCGCGCAGGCGCGCTCCAGAGTGGGAGCGAACGCCTCCAGGTGGGCTCGGCTTGCCACCTCCGGTACGACGCCGCCAAACCGCACGTGCTCGTCCACGCTCGAGGCGACGACGTCCGACAGCAGGGTCCGGCCCCGCACGAGGGCTATGCCCGTCTCGTCGCACGAGGTCTCGATGCCCAGCACGAGCGGCTCACTGGTCACGCGAACTCCCCCCGCGCCGCATGATCAGGGCATCGAGGCCGGGGCCGTAGTAGGCACTGCGGCGCGCGATGACCTCGAAGCCATGGCTCTCGTAGAGGGCGATGGCGTCATCGCTATCGGCACGCACCTCGAGGAGCACCTCGCGGCAGCCCGCAGACTCGGCCATCGCCAGCAGGTGGTCGATCATGGCGGCCGCCATGCCGCGGCGACGCGCACGAGGAGCGACCGCGATCGTCTGGATATCGCCCGTCGGTGGCCGGATGAGCACGCCGGCGTAGGCGGCCACGCCCTCGTCATCATCGATGACGACGTACGCCCGGTCCGCTCGCGCGAGTTCCCCCCAGAACTGCCCGGCCGACCATGCCGTCGCACCGAAGACAGGCTCCTCGATCGCCATGATCGACTCGATATCCCACCAGCGCATCGGACGGACCTGCGGTGCCATCAGGCGCCGCCCATCACGGATGCGGGCACGACGGCGTCGGGGCGGCGCAGGTAGATCGGCACGGGAGGCAGCAGCAGCAAACCCCGGCGCGCGCGGTCCTGCAGGATGCGCGCGCTCGCCGTCCCCGACTGGCCGGCGTCCTCCTCTGGGAGGACGACGGTTGCGGGGATCCGCTCGCCCGCAGCGAGGCGCTCCAGGACGAGATCGGCCAGGTCGGCGGCGCTCGGATGCATGACGTGCCGAACCGGCCCCGAGTCGCCGACCGCAAGGCCGTCGATCGCGAGATCGACCTCGTTCTTGATCAGCGGACCGGCGCTCCGCAGGCCGCGCTCGTCGTATTCGGCCCAGCAGAACTCGGCGCGCCGGGCGCGCGTCAGCACCGTCACCGGGACGCCGTGATCACGCACCGCCATTCGGGCAACGACGTCGAGGCTGCACACGCCCACGACGGGGATGTCGAGACCCTCACCTATCGCGAGGGCGGTCGCAATGCCGACGCGCAAGCCGGTGAAGGGACCGGGCCCCACTCCGCAGGCCACGATGTCGAGCGCCGTCATCTCGACGCCCGCATCCTGGAGAACCTCGCGAATGAGGGGCGAGAGGGTCTCAACGTGACGACGCGCGTCGACGACCTGCATGTGGCTGCGCACGCGGCCGTCGTCGCTGACGACAGCCACGGAGGTCGCCGATGTCGCCGTATCGATAGCGAGCGCGAGCACGACCGAACCCTAGGCGCCGACGAGGGATGACAGGTCGCAGCCCTGCCAGCGTGACCCGATGGCATGGATCACGGCCGATCGGCCGTCGTCAGAGTGTCCGGGCGCCAGGACGATGTCGAGGCGATCGTCGGAGAGGTGCTCCACGCGTCCGGCACCCCATTCGACGACTGTCACCGCGTCGTCGACGCCCAGATCGAGGTCGTCGATCTCCGCCGGGGAGCCCACTCGATAGGCATCGACATGCAGCAGAGCAGGCCCCGCGGCCAGCGAGGGATGCCGACGGGCGATGACGAACGTCGGGCTCGTGATCGGTCCGCGTACGCCGAGCCCCTCGCCGATCCCCCGCGTGAGCGTGGTCTTCCCGGCACCGAGCTCACCGGTGAGGACGACCAGGTCGCCGGATCGCAGCAGGGGTGCCAGACGCCGACCGAGTTCGACGGTCGCTTCCGGGCCGTCGAGGTCGATGGTGACGGACTCGGTCACGGGCCGGACACGCGCTCGACGAGTTCGATGATGTGGCGCGTCACCTGCTGATCCGCTTCGAGAGTGAGCATGTGACCCACTCCCGGGAGGATGACGAGTTCGGCGGACGGGACGTAGCGCACGATCTCCATGCTGTGGCCCACCGGAGTGAGCAGGTCGGCGTCGCCCACCATGACCAGCAGGTCCGTGCGCTCGAGCACGTGGAGCGCGTGCTCCTTGTCGTGCTCCTCGAGCGCCGGGAGAAGGTCGGCGAGCACCTCGATGGGCGTGCCGGTGATCAGGTCAGCGACGAGGCGGGTGCCGTCGGGGGGCACGGTCGATCCGAACGCGTAGGCGCGGGTGATGAGCAGGCCGAGGTCGCTGGACGAGCGAAGCGCGCGCTCGATGAGGCCCGCAACGGGTCCCCCGCCCTCGACGGTCGACCCGATCGAGGGTGCGACGGCGTGCGCGAGACGGGCGACCGGACGCGGCAGGCCCAGGTCGACGTCGGCGATGCCGCCCGCCGAGGTTGCCAGCAGCGCGACCCCTCGCACGCGATCACCGAAGAGCTCGGGTCGCTGATCGGCGAGCGCCATGATCGTCATGCCGCCCATCGAGTGACCGACGAGCACGATCGTCCCCGTGGGCGCGAGGTCGTCGATGATGCAGCCGAGGTCGCGGCCCAGTCGATCGATGTCGGTGCCCGCTGGCCCACGCTCCGAGCGACCGTGCCCACGCTGGTCCCAGAAGATGGTGCGCGCCACCGACGTCATGGCCGAACGCTGAGCGGGCCACGAGTCGAGCGAGAGGGCGTAGCCGTGGGTGAAGATCACGGTCGGAGCAATGCCGCCCGGACCGTCGTCGACGACAGCGTGCAGGCGCGTGCCGTCGTCGGCGGTCACGGTGACCGCGACGCCGGGCACGGCGCCGATGGCCGCGACCTCGTGGGTCTCACGCAGGCGACGGGTGACGAGCCGCTCGGCCAGGGCTCCGGCGGCCACGCCAGCGGCGAGCAGCCCGAAGGCGGCCAGCCCCCGGGCGGCGTTGCCCATCGGTGCCACGACGTCTCCTGTCTATCCGGCGCGGCGCTCAGCCGACATAACGGCGTGGCAGGCGTGCGCCCATGCGCGTGACGATCTCGTAGCCGATGGTGTCATCCCATCCAGCCCACTCCTCGGCGGTGGGCTCCCCCGACCCTCCCGGCCCGAAGACGATGACGTCGGCCCCCGCTTCGATGGGTGCATCCCCGACGTTGACGATGCACTGGTCCATGGCGATCCGCCCCACGATCGGGAACCGCTCCCCCGCGATCAACACCTGGGCGCCGCGCGCGGTGCGGGGCAGCCCATCGGCATAGCCGAGGGGAAGCAATGCCAGGGACGTCTCTTCGTCGGCTCTCCAGGTCAGGCCGTACGACGCACCGTGGCCCGGGGCAACCCGCTTGACATGCGAGATGCGTGCCCGCACCGTCATGGCCGGGCGGAACTCCAGGCCGCTGGGCCACGGCGGTCCGATCCGAGGCCCCGGAGTCACGCCGTAGACGATGATGCCCGCGCGGACGAGATCGAAGTGCATGTCGGGGCGCGTGATGATCGCGCCACTCGACGACAGGTGGCGGACCTCCGGAGTCGCGCCCAGGGATTCGGCTGTGGCCAGGGCCTCCTGGAAGGCCGCGAGCTGCTCGTCATTCGCCGGGTGATCGGGCTCGTCGGCACAGGCAAGGTGCGACCAGATGCCCACCACCTCGATGGCGTCACCGTGCGACAGCGCCTGCCGCACGAGATCGCTCCACTGGGTCGGCGAACTCCCGCCACGACCCAGCCCGGTGTCGATCTTCAGGTGCACGCGCGCACGTCGCCCGATCGAGCGGGCCGCTGACGCGATCTCCTCCACGGCCCAGGACGCTCCCGCGCTGAGGTCGATGTCGCGCTCGATGCACGCCGCGATGCCCGGATCACCGGGCACGATCAGCCACGCGAGGACCCGGCCCTCGTCGCCAGCATCGCGCAGGGCCAGCGCCTCGTCGGGCAGCGCGACGCCCAGCCATGGCGCACCTGCTTCCCGCGCGACCCGGGCGACCGGGATGGCGCCATGGCCGTAGGCATCGGCCTTGACGACGACCATTGCCTCAGCGCCGGCCACGGCCGCGGCGACCGTGCGCACGTTGTGGCGGACCGCATCGAGGTCGATGACCGCCTCCGCGCGCTCATTGCTCCCGGTCGTGGTCACGGGGCCGTCCCGCGGCGGAAGGAGGCAATCGCCTCGGGCAGTGCCTCGATGATGTCGAGAGCCGTCACGGGCCTGCCACCCCGCGAGGCGATGGCGCCCGCCGCGCCGTGGATCGCGACGCCCGCGGCGGCAATGCGAGCTGCGTCGTCGTCACCAAGAGGGCCGCGCGCGGCACGCGAGGCGAGCATCGAACTGATCAAGCCGGAGAGCACGTCGCCACTGCCCGCCGTCCCGAGTTCGGGACCACCTCGAGTGTCGATGAACGCCGTGCCGCCAGGCGACGCCACCACGGTGCCCGGGCCCTTGAGCACGACGACGACGTGGAGTTCGCGTGCCGCGCGTAGCGCCGCTCCCAGGCGGTCCTCGTGCGAGCCGGTGCCGCACTCGTAGCCCAGCGCGGCGAACTCCCCCTCGTGGGGCGTCACGACCGTGGGAAGCCCGGCGGCGCGACGCCTCTCGAGTGCCGCATGCGCGGACGGACGATCGAGCAGTCGCAGCCCTGCCGCGTCGACCAGCACCGGCGTCTCGGCGGCGAGCACAGCGTCGAGCGTGGCCGCCGCATCAGGGCCGTCGCCCAAGCCCGGTCCCACTCCCCACGCACTGACGCGCGCTGTCGCGGCCGGGGTATCCGATGACGTGACGACATCCCAGAAGTGATCGATGACCGTGCTCGCCACCCCGTCGCCCCGGTTGAGCACGTGCACCATGCCCGCACCCCCCACGCGAGCACCGGCTGTCGCCATCATCGCCGCCCCCGGGTAGCGAGTGGAGCCCGCAGCGATGCCGACGACGCCGCGGGAGTACTTGTAGTCGTCCGCGCCCGGCTCGGGCACCTCGGCAGCAACGTCATCGTCGTCGAGGACGTTGACCAGGGCTGGTGGCAGTGTCTCGTCGAGACCGATGTCGACGAGCATGACCGCACCCGTGTGGGCACGGCCGGGGGCGAGAAGAAGTCCGGGCTTCAGGCAGCCGAAGGTCACCGTGACGTCGGCATCCACCGCCGCCCGCGGATCGGCCACGGCCCCCGTGTCGGGGTCGATGCCGGAGGGGATGTCGACCGCGACGACGAGCGCCCCGCCGTTGACGGCGGCATGGACGAGTTCAGCGGCCAACGGCCGCAGCGCGCCACTGCCACCGATGCCCACGATGCCGTCGAGGACGAGGTCGGCATCGACGAGGAGCTCCGAGGCGGCGAGGGTGTCCGACGCCGACACGATCCGGCCCCCCGCCGCGACAAGAGCGTCGCCACCACCGTCATGGAGCCGGTCGGCCAGGGCAATCGCATGGACGCGCGCCCCGCGCTCCGCGAGGAACGCGCCCGCGTAGAGCGCATCACCGCCGTTGTTGCCGCTGCCCGTGACGATCACGACGCGCGCATGCTTGATGCCGGGTCCGGCATCAGCGAGCAATGCGGCGCAGGTGTCGGCCAGGCCCGTCGAGGCACGCTCCATGAGCGCGCCAACCGGAAGGGTCGCCATCAGGCGTTCTTCGGCCAGGCGCACCTGTGCCACGGAGTACACGCCGTTCACGCCGGCCTCACTCGACGGTGACGGACTTGGCCAGATTGCGCGGCTGGTCGACGTCGTGACCCTTCGCGGTGGCCATCGCACACGCGAAGACCTGCAACGGCACGGTCGACACGAGAGGCTGCATGAGCGTGGGCACCATCGGCACGCGGATGACGTAGTCGGCGTAGGGAGTCACGCTCTCATCGCCTTCCTCGGCGACGACGATCGTGCGAGCTCCGCGTGCGCGGACC
>JBJTIQ010000116.1:0-2797 GCA_046095085.1 Actinomycetota bacterium
GCCCGAGGTGTAACTAGTCGCCCGACAGTTGCTCGAGGGTCTTGCCTCGCGTCTTGGTCGTGAAGAGCATGAGGAAAGCAGCCACGAGGCCCGAGACGGCCATCGCTCCAAAGGCGTAGGCGAGCGACAGGCCGATGAGGATGTAGGGCGCGATGGCACCGCCCAGATGCCCAAGACCATCGGTCCAGGCCATGCCCCATGGCCGTGTGCGCGAGGTGAAGTGCTCCGACGTGTAGGCGTAGAAGATCGGGACGACGAGCCCGATCGTGAGGGCGGCCACGAACCCGAGAATGGCGACTGCCAACGAGGTGCCGAGGGCGCCGATGCCGGCGAGGGCGACTGCCCAGAGGATCAGGGTGCCGACTAGCAACCATTTGCGCTCGACCCGGTCGGCGACGAAGTAGGAAGCCACGGCACCGACCACCAGTCCGAGGTTGGCCGCGGCGATGAATCCAAGTGAGGCCGTGATGCTGAATCCGTTGTCGGTGAGGATGGTGGGTGCCACTGTCAACCATCCGTAGTTGCCGATGTAGTAGGTGAACCACGCGGCCGTGAAGATCGCCACGAGCCATACCCGAGGACGATGCTTCGGCGCTGCCTCAGGTTCGGGTGGCACGACAGGCGGCAACTCGCCGATCTGAGCCCGCGCGCGAGCCTCCGCCTCGACGACGAGGGCACCGAGCCTCTCTGCGTCCCCGCGCTCAGCCAGATGACGCGGGGAAGGAGTCATGTGACGCCGAGTGAGGACCAGGATCACCGCCCCCAGTGCCCCGAAGGCAAAGAGCGCACGCCAGCCCCAGGGATGCTGGTCGATAACCAGCAGGGAGAGGAACGGCACGATCGCGATGCCGACGTAGCCGCAGATGGTGGTGAAGCCGGTAATGCGGCCGCGCGCGCGTGCGGGGGATATATCGGCGACGTAGGTAACGACGACAGCGACATCTGCGCCCGTGCCCAGCCCGGCAATGAACCTGGCCACGATGAGCCAGGTCAGGTTGGGGGCGAAGACGCTGAGCAGCATGCCTGCGCTGAATGCCCACAGAGCGGTCTGCAGCGCGAGGACACGCGTGCCGCGGGCGGCGAGGTAGGCACCCAGGAAGCTCCCGATAACCAGTCCGATAAGCCCCGCGGTGATGGCGAGGCCACTCTGCTGGGAGGTGACTCCAAACTGGTCCGCGATTGTAGGAAGGGCGGCGCCGATGACCACGATGTCGAAGAACGCGAAGAAGAAGGATCCGCCGAGGTTGACCAGCAGTCCTCGAGACCACGGCCAGCGCGGTAGGCGGTCGAGCCGAGCGAGGTCTTGGGCGACGGCGGCGTCCACGAGGCGAGGCTAGCGACTCGGAGGGCTCACTCTGCGCTGCCTGCCGGTCGGGACGACATCAGGTGTGCCTTCTGAACCAGCACTGGTAGCCCTGATGGAGCAATTCGACCTTGCCTGCATAGATTGCACCGAAAGCGTCCACTGCCATCGCTGGCTGATGGAGGGGGCCAAGGCTCGACGCCCACAGGTAGTCGTCAAAGGCGATGATTCCCCCAGGGTTCAGGCACTCGTAGCCGGCCACAGCATCCTTCAGAACCTGGTGTGCTGAGTGATCGCCATCAATGTAGATGAAGTCAAAGGACTCCTCATTGCTCTTGAAGAACGAGTCACTGCTGCCCTTGTACTTCACAATCGTCCCCGACTCCCGGGAAGCCAGAGTCCTGGCATCGTAGAGCGCTTCCACCGCACGCCAGTCCGACTCATTCAGGTCGGGTTCGTCTGAGCCCAGCCAGTGATCAACATCGACGAGGACCGAATCCGAGTTGCCCAGAACGTGGTCAAGCAACCACAGGGAGGCATCCCCGGTGTAGACGCCGATCTGCAGACAGCGGACTGATCGATGAGCGAAGGTGGGGATGAGGCAGATCTCGAAATTGCGTCTCGCGACATCCTCAAACCAGTTCATGCCTTCTGACCTACGCCCCCTCTGAAGCACTGCGATGCATCCGACGGCAGGTTGACCCGAGGAATGAGTGACTTCACGTCACGGGCTCGCACCAGGCTCACCGCTATTCCCGTCCCGGTGGCCACGGTTCGCAAGGCGCCCAGCAGGGTGTGGGAGAGAGCGGATGAGCGCGGCCTGTGGATCATGAGCTCCCAGGCCAGAGGGGCAAGGACGATCACACTTGCTCGCCGTGCAGCAGGCGACACGGTCGAGCCCAGTACGAGTGCTGCGCTGACAGGCCACCCCACGCCGCGCATCGTCTGGGACAGGTCATCCCACACCTGCGCGATCTCCTGCCGGGTGATCGTGAAGGCGATCGCTGGAGCGTCCGGCACTGAGCGGATGGACCACCACCGGTAGGCCAGGCGAGAGGCGCCCACCGATGCCGCCAGCGCGGGATAGCCGGCCACGACAAGTGCGACCATGGCAGCGGCCCACCACTCCATGGAGAGCTGCACGCTGCCGGGGTGTCGCGTGTTGATAGGCCCCGCGAAGGTCCCGTATTCGTATCGCCGGCGAAGCCAGTCCGAAAGGCGGATCATCGAGTCGTGCTCGACAACAGTGCTCGGCTCATGACGCACCACCCAGCCGGCCGCGCACAGGCGCCAGATCAGATCAAGGTCCTCGCCGACACGCAGGTCGGGGTCGAACCCGTTCTGCTCCACTGCCGACCGGCGCAGCACGATTGCGGCTGAGGGCGCGCCGCGTACCAGGGACTTCGGACCGACCGTGCAGGGCTCCGCGCCCGCATCCAGGGCACCGTGACGCATCTCGTAGTCATCGATCAGGCGATCGAGCAGCGGGGATCG
>JBJTIQ010000117.1:0-6515 GCA_046095085.1 Actinomycetota bacterium
CCCACGAGGTAGGCGGCGATGATCTGGGTGAGGAACGCCTTGGTGGACGCGACCGCGATCTCTGGGCCGGCGTAGGTGTAGAGGACGGCATCGCACTCGCGCGGGATCGTCGAGCCGACCGTGTTGCAGATGGCGAGCGCCTTGGAACCCTGCTCGCGGGCGTGGCGCAAGGCCATGAGCGTGTCCATCGTCTCTCCCGACTGGGAGATGGCGATGGTCAGCGTGCGTGGGTCAACGATCGGGTCGCGGTAGCGGAACTCACTGGCGAGCTCGACGTCGACGGGGATTCGGGTCCAGTGCTCGATCGCATATTTCGCCACGAGACCCGCGTGATACGCCGTGCCGCAGGCCACCACGACGATCTTGTCGATCTCGCGAAGATCAGCATCGCTCAACCGCATCTCATCGAGGTGCAGGCGACCATCACGCCCCACGCGACCCCTCAGTGCGTCGGCCACCGCCTTGGGCTGCTCCGCGATCTCCTTGAGCATGAACAGGTCGTAGCCGCCCTTTTCGGCCTGGGCCGCATCCCACGTCACCGTGAACGGCTTGGCCTGGACCTCGGCGCCGTCGAAGTCGGTGATGACCACACCCTCGCGGGAGATCTGCACGACCTGGTCCTGCCCCAACTCCAGGGCGTTGCGGGTGTGCGAGACGAAGGCGGCAACATCGGAGGCGAGGAAGTTCTCGCCCTCGCCGAGACCGACGACAAGCGGGGAGTTGCGGCGGGCGGCAACGACGACATCGGTGTCGTCGGCGACCACGGCCACGAGCGTGAACGCCCCGTCGAGACGTCGGCAGGTGCGGCGCATCGCCTCGGCGAGGTCGCCGCCGGCGAGCGGCAACTCCGCCGCGAGTAGGTGCGCGACCACCTCGGTGTCGGTCTCCGATGACAAGGCGACTCCGGCCTGGGTGAGCTCGTCGCGCAGCTCCGCGAAGTTCTCGATGATGCCGTTGTGGATGACGGCGACCCGGCCGTCTTCGCTGACGTGGGGATGGGCGTTGCTGTCGGTCGGTCCGCCATGGGTGGCCCAGCGCGTGTGACCGATGCCCAGGGTCGCGGCCTCGAGCGGGTCCTCGCCGAGCAGGCTCTCGAGGTTGGCCAGCTTGCCGGCCTTCTTGCGGGTCTCGAGCCGATCCCCCGTGATGACCGCGACCCCGGCCGAGTCGTAGCCGCGGTATTCGAGCCGCCGCAAGCCCTCGACGACGACCTCCAGGGCCTGCTTCTCGCCGACGTAGCCCACGATCCCGCACATGGGTGCCAGGGTACGCGCCCGAGGCGCTCAGCCCGTCAGTCGAGGGCGAGGCTCGCCCGGACAGCGGTGGCGATGGCCTCGGCGGATGCGCGAGCGGTCTCCGGAGAGGACGCCTCGACCATCACTCGCACCAGCGGCTCGGTCCCCGACGGGCGCAGCAGGACACGACCGCTCGAGCCGAGTTCGGCCTCGACGGCGGCCACGGCTGCGCGTATGTCGGCGCTCTCGCCCAGGCGCGCCTTATCGACACCCGAGACGTTGATGAGTACCTGGGGGAGCTTGGTCATCACCGAGGCAAGCTCGCGCAACGACGTGCCAGTCTCCGCCATACGCGACAGCAGGGCCAGCGCCGTCATCAGGCCGTCACCGGTGGTGGCGTAGTCGAGCATCACCACGTGACCGCTCTGCTCGCCGCCGAGGGTGAAGCCACCCTCGAGCATCGCCTCCAGGACGTAGCGGTCACCCACGGCCGTCTCGACGACGTTGACGCCGCGCTCGGTCATCGCGAGACGGAAGCCGAGGTTGGACATCACGGTCGCGACGACCGTGCCGCCGGCCAGCGCTCCGGCATCACGAGATCCCAGCGCGAGGATGGCGAGGATCTGGTCGCCGTCGACGATCTCCCCGGACGCATCGACCGCGAGACAGCGGTCAGCATCGCCATCGTGCGCGATGCCCGCATCGGCCCCGTGCTCCATGACGGCCGCCCGCAGGTCGTCCATCTGAGTGCTACCGCACCCATCGTTGATGTTGAGGCCATCGGGAGACGCATGGATGGCGATGACATCGGCACCCGCTCGGCGCAGGGCCTCGGGGGCCACCTGGGATGCGGCTCCGTTGGCGCAGTCGACGACGACCCGCAGGCCCGTGAGTGGCGCACGGACGACGCCGAGGGCGTGGGTGACGTAGAGAGAGCCCGCATCGTCGAGTCGGCGTACGCGGCCAACCCCGGCACCCAGGGGGCGATCCCAGAGCTCGTCGAGGCGAGCCTCGATCTGGTCTTCGAGGGTGTCGGAGAGCTTGAAGCCGCGGCTGTCGAAGAACTTGATGCCGTTGTCGGGCATCGCGTTGTGCGAGGCCGACAGCATGACGCCCAGGCTCGCCCCCTCGGCAACGGTGAGATAGGCGATCGCGGGCGTGGGAAGCACTCCGGCGAGGAGGACGTCGACCCCCGCACTCGCCAGGCCCGCGACGACGGCAGCCTCGAGGAACTCGCCGCTGGCGCGCGGATCGCGACCGACCACGGCCGTGGGGCGGCCGTCGGCGGACGAGAGGACACCGGCATCACCCAGGGCGTGCGCGGCAGAGGCGGCGAGGGAGAGCGCGAGTTCGGCGGTCAGGTCTCGATTGGCGAGCCCACGCACGCCATCGGTACCGAACAGGCGAGCCAAGCGATTAGCGCTTGCTGTACTGAGGAGCCTTGCGCGCCTTCTTGAGGCCGTACTTCTTGCGCTCCTTGGCCCGCGCGTCGCGGGTGAGGAAGCCGGCCTTCTTCAGCGACGGGCGATTGCCGTCGAAGTCGATCTCGTTGAGCGCGCGGGCAATGCCCAGGCGCAGGGCGCCGGCCTGGCCACTGGTGCCACCGCCGTGAATGCGGGCGATGACGTCGTAGCGACCCTCCTGGCCCAGCGAGACGAACGGCTCGTTGACGAGCTGCTGGTGGACCTTGTTGGGGAAGTAGGTCTCGAGGTCGCGGCCGTTGACGGTCCAGCGTCCGGTGCCGGGGACGAGACGCACGCGGGCCACGGCCTCCTTGCGGCGACCCGTGGCACCGCCCGGTGCGGTCACGACGACGCGCTCCTTGGCGGCGGGAGCAGCGGAGGGCGTTTCGGAGGTGTACTCCGAGGGGATCTCCTCGTCGTCGATGAACTCGGTCTCGGCCGTGGTCACAGTCATTCCTTCCGGGCGTAGCATCCGCTCGCCTGCTGAGCGGTCGCTACTGCGCGACCTGCGTGATCGAGTAGGGCTGGGGCTTCTGCGCGGCGTGGGGATGATCCGGGCCGGCGTAGACCTTGAGCTTGGACAGCTGCTGACGACCCAACTTGTTGTGGGGCAGCATGCCGCGCACGGCCTTCTCCACGGCGCGGCGCGGGTTGTTGGCCAGCAGGTCGGTGTAGGGGGTGGCGCGCAGGCCGCCGGGGTAGCCCGAGTGGCGGTAGTCCATCTTCTGCTCTGGCTTGCTGCCGCTGAGGACGACCTTGTCGGCATTGATGATGACGACGAAGTCACCGGTGTCGACATGGGGAGCGAAAACCGGCTTGTGCTTGCCCCGCAGCAGGATGGCGGCCTGGGAGGCCAGGCGGCCGAGGACGACGTCGGTGGCATCGATCACGAGCCACTCGCGGGTGACCTCGCCCGGCTTGGGGGTGTACGTACGCACGTGGACCTTCACTCGCTCAGGGGGGTGCCCAGGAGGCGCCCCGGTTGGGCCCGGGGGCGGGCACAACGACCGCCAAGGCTACCGGGGCCCCTAGGAGGGGGTCAAAACGGCCCCTGGAGCGCGACCCCTCGGTCCCCGCGGGCGGTCAGGCGCTCCAGACCGGCTCGTCCGACTCCCGCACGGCCCCTTCGGCGCCCACCACGAGATAGCGATCGAAGTCGCGGGCGAACCAGCGGTCGTGGGTCACCGCGATGACGGTCCCCTCGAAGGCATCCAGGGCCGCCTCGAGGGCCTCCGCACTCTCCAGGTCGAGGTTGTCGGTGGGCTCGTCGAGTAGCAGCAGAGTCGCTCCGGAGAGCTCGAGGAGCAGGATCTGCAACCGGGCCTGCTGGCCACCGGACAGCGAGTCGAAGGACTGCTCCGAGGCACCCGCGAGGCCGTAGCGATCCAGGGCCCGAGCGGCCTGCTCGCGCCCCATGCCGGCGCGGTGACCGTCGCCGCGGTGCAAGATCTCCAGCAGCGTGCGCCCCTCGAGGTCTGGCCGCACGTGGGTCTGCGCGAACCATCCCGGGCGTACGCGCGATCCGAGCCGTGCGGTGCCCACATGACGCACGGGCGTGATCGGCAGATCGTTGACGGGCTGGTGCTCGACATCGGGATCGGTGCCGCCGGCGGCCAAGAGCCGCAGGAGATGGGACTTGCCGGCGCCGTTGCGGCCGAGCACGGCCAGACGCTCGCCGTACCAGACCTCGAGGTCGAACGGCTCGGTCAGATCGGTGAGTCGCAGTGCCTCGCAGACGACCGCACGCTTGGCGGTTCGACCGCCCTGCAGTCGCATGCGCATGCTCTGCCGGATGGGCACGGCCTGCGGTGGTCCGGCCTCCTCGAACTTGCGCAGTCGCGTCTGCGCGGCCTGGTAGCGCGAGGCGAGACCGTCGTTGTAGGCCGCCTTGGTCTTGAGCATCTCGACGAGGTCCTTGAGCTTTTGATGCTGCTCATCCCAGCGCCGGCGGAGTTCCTCGAGTCGGCTCATGCGGTCGGTGCGAGCATCGGCGTAGGTGGCGAATCCCCCGCCGTGCACCCACACCGTGTTGCCAGCAGCGCCGAGCTCGACCGTGACGATGGTCGACGCGCACGCGCGCAGCAGCTCACGATCATGGCTGATGAGCAGCACCGTCTTCGACGTGGCGGCGATGCTCTGCTCGAGCCACTGCTTGGCGGGCACGTCGAGGTAGTTGTCGGGCTCATCCAGCACGAGCACCTCATCGGGCCCACGCAAGAGCGCCTCGAGCACGAGTCGCTTCTGCTCCCCGCCCGACAGGGTCGACACCGGCCGCCACTTCACGTCGTCGTATGCCAATCCAAGGGCCGACGTGCAGCAGACATCCCAAGCGACCTCGGCGTCGTAGCCACCCGCGTCGGCGTAGTCGGCGAGCGCCTGCGCGTAGCGCATCTGGAGATCGGGGTCCTCGCTTTCCATGAGCCGGATCTCGCAGTCATCGACGTCGGCAGCCGCCCGCTGCAGGGCCTGCGACGACACCGACAGCAGAAGGTCGCGCACAGTGCCGTCGGTGCCGTGACCGATGAACTGCCGCATGACGCCAAGCCCACCCGTCGTGACCACGCTTCCGTCATCGGACTGAAGGTCGCCCGCGATCATGCGAAGCAGAGTCGTCTTGCCCGCGCCGTTGGCACCGATCAGCGCCGCCTTGGCTCCTTCTCCGATGCGGAAGCTCACGTCGTCGAGGAGGACCCGACCGTCGGGGAGGGCGTAGGTGACGTGCTGGACATCGATGTGCCCCATCAGGCCGGCCCGCGAAACGCGCGAGTGACGCCCTGTCGCGCGGATAGATCGGCGTCGGCCGGGTAGCGAACCTCCTCCAGGATCAGACCCTGCGGGGGCATGACGGTGACGCGTGGATCGCGTGTGCGGCCTCCCAGCACCTCACCCGCCCACTCGATCGACTGGCGCCCATCACCTATGGGGACGAGGAGCCCGACTACCGAACGGACCATCGAGTGACAGAACGCATCCGCGCTGATCGTCATCTCCGCGAGACCGGTGTCTGCGCGCGTCCACTCGAGCTCGAGCACGCGCCGAATCGTCGAGGCGCCCTCACGCGGCTTGCACAGCGCTGCGAAGTCGTGCTCGCCGACAAGTGCCTGCCCGGCCGCCGCCATCGCGTCGACTTCGAGCACGCGGGGGTAGAGCACCACTTCGCGCCGATGGAGCGGATCCCACGCCTCGGGGCGATCGCAGAGGCGGTAGCGGTAGCGGCGCGAGAGCGCCGAGAAGCGGGCATCGAAGCCGTCGGGTGCCTCCGACGCGCGGATCACCGTGACGTCATCGGGCAGGACACCCCGCAAGTTGCGCTCGAGCGCCGCGAGGTCGCCAGGTGAATCGAGATCGACGTGGGCTACCTGCCCTTGAGCGTGTACGCCGGCGTCGGTGCGCCCGGCGCAGGTGACAGACGGCGGGTCCGGCAGGGGCAGGACCTGCGCCAGGGCGTCCTCGACGGCACCCTGAATGGTGCGCAGCCCGGGCTGGCGCGCCCACCCGGCGAAGTCGGTGCCGTCGTAGGCGAGGTCAAGCCGCAGGCGCGTCATGGCTACTCCCCTAATAGACGATGCGGAGACATCCTGGCCTCAGGACGCCTCCGCATCGCGGTGGATCTCGGTGGATCCCGGCGATCAGTCCTTGTCGTCCTTCTCGGCCTCGTCGGCGGACTCCTCGGCGTCCTCGGTCGAGGCCTCGGGTGCGTCGTCGGCGGTGGGCTCCTCGACCGGAGCGGCCTCGTCGGCGGCAGCCTCGTCGGTGGCCGCGTCGGCGGTTGGCTCCTCGACCGGAGTGGCCTTGGCGGCGGGCGTGGCCTTCGCGG
>JBJTIQ010000118.1:0-2658 GCA_046095085.1 Actinomycetota bacterium
TCCATGCGACCCGCGGTCGTCGGCCCGAACGAGCCCGAGGCGTAGCCGTCGGGGGTCTTCGCCGGGCCGGCGTAGTAGACGGCGTGATCGCGGAGGTAGTCGGGCATCGGCTCACCGCGATCGAGCATGTCCTTGATCCGCGCGTGGGCGAGGTCTCGCGCGACGACCAGGGGGCCGGTCAGCGAAACGCGCGTCTTGACCGGCAGCGCCGACAATTGACGGCGCACCGCGTCCATGGGCTGCGAAAGGTCGATACGCACGACCTCGGCAGCGTCGTCCTCGTCGACGTCGGGCAGGTAGTGGGCCGGGTCGCGCTCGAGCTCTTCGAGGAAGGCGCCCTGGGGAGTGATGCGCGCAAGAGCCTGGCGGTCGGCCGAGCACGAGACCGCGATGGCGACGGGCAGCGATGCGCCATGGCGGGGCAGGCGGATGACGCGTACGTCGTGGCAGAAGTACTTGCCCCCGAACTGCGCGCCGATGCCGAACCCCTGGGTCAGACGCAGGACCTCGGCCTCCATCTCCAGGTCGCGGAAAGCGTGCCCGGACGCGGAACCGTGCACCGGAAGCGAGTCAAGGTAGCGGGCGCTGGCGTACTTCGCGACCTTGAGCGCGTATTCGGCGCTCGTGCCGCCTACGACGATCGCCAGGTGGTAGGGCGGGCATGCCGCGGTGCCCAGGGAGCGCAGCCGCGTGTCGAGGAATTCGCGGAAGCTCTTGGGATTGAGCAGCGCCTTGGTCTCCTGGTAGAGGAAACTCTTGTTGGCCGAGCCGCCGCCCTTGGCGATGTAGAGGAGTTCGTACTCCAGCTCGTGTCCGGGCTTGGTGTCGGCATAGATCTCGACCTGGGCGGGCAGATTGTTGCCGGTGTTGCGTTCCTCCCACATCGACAGCGGCGCCATCTGCGAGTAGCGGAGGTTGAGCTGCTGGTAGGCGTCGAAGATGCCGCGCGTGATGGGTGCCTCGTCGGGGCCCTCGGTGAGCACGTGCTGGCCGCGCTTGCCCATGACGATCGCCGTTCCGGTGTCCTGGCACATGGGCAGCACGCCCCCGGCCGACACGTTGGCGTTCTTGAGCAGGTCCAGCGCCACGAAGCGGTCGTTGGGGCTCGCCTCGGGGTCGTCGATGATCGCGCGAAGCTGGCGCAGGTGGCCGGGGCGCAGGAGGTGCTGGATGTCGCGGATGGCCTCGAAGGTGAGGAGCCGCAGTACCTCGGGTTCGACGGCCAAGAAGGTGCGCCCGGCGGCCTCGACGGTGCGGATGCCTTCGGTGGTCACCAGGCGATAAGGCGTGGTGTCCGGCCCGAGCGGCAGCATGTCCGCGTAGTCGAAGTCCGCCATGAGGCAAGCGTAGGCCTCCGGGCCTCGGGTACGGTCGGCGCCGTGAGCAGGCCCTGCATCGCCGTCCTCGGCGAGCGCATCGTCGATTTCGTCCCGGGTGACGATCCCGAGTCCTACCGAGCGGTGGCGGGTGGCTCGCCGGCAAATGTCGCGCTCGGCGTGCGCCGACTGGGCGGCGAGCCGGTGCTGCTGGGCCGGGTCGGCGATGACGGGCTGGCCGGCCTGCTCGATCGCGCCATCACCGACAACGGGCTGTCGACCGCCGCCCTCCTTCGCCGCAGTGGTCCGAGCATGCTGGCCGTGTGCACGCGCAGGGACGACGGCTCAGTGGAGTACTACTTCTACTACCAGGGATCACCTGACCTCATGTGGTCGGCCGACGACCTCGGCGAGGCGCTGGGTGCCGCACGCCAAGCTGGCGCGGTGGCCTGGCACACGGGTTCGCTCGTCAGTTGGCTGGGTCCGGGGGTTGACGCGGTGCTCGCGGCCTGGCGCGCGGCGCACGATGCTGGCGACCTCACCTTGAGCTACGACCCGAATGCCCGGCCCGGCACGGTGCCCCGCGACCAGATGCGCGCCCGAGTGGAGAGTTTCGTCGCCGTGTCGCACGTCGTGAAGGTCAGCGACGAGGACATCGCGTTCCTGTATCCCGGTGAGGCGCCGGACTCCGTGTGCGCGGAGTGGAGCACGTCGGGACCATCACTTGTCGTCCTCACTCGTGGGCCTGATGGGGTGGCGGCCTGGAGCGGGGGTCGTCTGCTGGCCCAGGTGCCGGGGCGGACGGTGACCGTGGCCGACACCGTGGGAGCCGGTGACACTGTTACCGCGGCACTCCTCGTCGGCCTCGGCGACGTAGGGGTGCTCGGGGGGCGGCGTGCCGCCGCCACCATCGACTCGTTGGACGAGGCAGTCGTGCGTTCGATCCTGGAGCGAGCGGTGTGCGCGGCGGCGATCACCTGCTCGCGCGAAGGAGCGGATCCGCCCTCGCGCGAGGAGGTCGACCGCGCGCTATCGGCGGGCTAGCGCCCGAGTCTGCTAGCGCGCCTCGTTGAAGTCGACCATGGCGTAGCCGCTGAGCTTGTCGAGACGGTGCTCGCTGACCACCTCGCGGATAGTGCCGCTCTTGCTGCGCATGACGATCGAGTGAGTGACCGCGCCCTGGGCGCGGTAGCGGACGCCGCGCATCAACTCGCCGTCGGTGATGCCCGTGGCGCAGAAGAAGACGTTGTCGCCGACGACGAGGTCGTCGGTGGTGAGCACGCGGTCGAGGTCGTGGCCGGCGGCGATCGCCTTCTCTCGCTCGACGTCGTCGCGGGGCCAG
>JBJTIQ010000119.1:0-3922 GCA_046095085.1 Actinomycetota bacterium
CCCTTGGCGCCGGTCGCGAGCGCACCGAAGGTGAGGGTGTCCCAGCCGTTGAAGAGCGTGATGCGATCGGCGTAGCCGATGAGCATCGCTGTCACGGTGGAGAAGTCGCCGCTGGTGTCCTTGATGTAGTCGACGTTCTTGATGTCGCCCAGCGCGGCGAGTTCCTCGGCGTCCAGACGGATACCCGTGGCGCCCGGCACGTTGTAGTAGACGATCGGGATATCGACCGCCTCTCCGACGGCCGTGAGGTGCGCGTGGAGCGCGGGGATGCTCAGCGGGTCGTAGTACGGCGGCACGATCATCAGGCCGGTTGCTCCGGCCTTCTGCGCGTGCACCGAGAGTTCGATCGTCTCCGCGGTCGACTGCGCTCCGGTGTGCGGGAAGACCCCGATGCGTCCGGCTGCCGCCTCGATCACGGCCTCCGTGACGTGCTTGCGCTCGTCATGGGTCATCGTGGTGAACTCACCGGTCGTGCCGAGTGGCACCACGCCCTGGATGCCGGCAGCCACCTGCCGATCGACGTGGCGCTGGATCCCGGCGTCGTCGATGGGGCCATCGGCGTGGAATGGCGTGACGAGCGCGGTGAGGACGCCGGTGATGGCCACGAGATCTCCGATCAGGAAGCGGGGGTGAGAGCCGGCATCGGCTTCACGCGCCGGACGAAGCGGTTGGGGGCGAAGGGCAGCAGCCGCGGCGGGTAGCCGTGGCCGAGCATGAGGTCGGCGAGCGCCCGTGACGTGCCCGGACCGAGCGTGACACCGAGCATGCCGTGGCCGCCGGAGACATAGGCGTTGGTGGTGCCCGGCAGCCGGCCGATGATCGGCATGCCGTCGGGGGTCATCGGCCGCATGCCTGCCCTCGCCTGAGGCGCGCTTGCTGGCGTCACCCATCCCTGCACATAGGCGGACGGGGCGCGCAGGATCGCGGCGACGCGAGCATGGTTGACGTCTTCGTCGAGGCCTGCGAACTCCATCGTGCCCGACAGCCGCAGGCGTCCGTCGTACGGCGTCATCGCGACCTTGGCATCCGACAGGTTGACCGCCGTGCTCATCTGAATCGGCGCAGGAGAGAGGTCGATCGAGTAGCCCTTGCCCGGACGAATCGGGAGCGGTACGCCGAAGAGGTCGGTCACCCGGCCCGTCCAGGCACCCGCCGCGATGGCGAACGTATCGGCGGTGAAGCGGCGCTCGCCGCTGCGCACGGCCACGATCGTCTCGCCCACACGCTCGACGCGATCGACCGGCGCATGCTCGGTGATGACGCCGCCCAGCTCGACGATGCGCTTGCGCAGGCTCGCCGTGAGCGACACGGAGTCGAGGTGCCGCTCGTGCGGGAAGAAGATGCCGCCGGCGAGGCCACTGCGCATGACCGGCTCCGCCTGCTGGATCGCGTCGCCCTCGAGGATCTGCGGGTCGAGACCGTAGGACCTCTGCAGGTCGAGGTCGGCGCAATGATGGTGGAGATTGTCCGCATCGCGGAAGGCCATGAGCAGGCCCTGCGCGTGCGACTCGTAGATGAGTCCGTCGCGTGAGTAGTCGTCGAGGATGTCGTTGGTCGATTCGCACAGCGCCAGGTGCGCCTGGAATCCGGAGCGGAAGTCTCGCGCGTTGCAGCGGCGCCACATGCCCAGCATGAATCGCACGTGCGAGGGATCGGCAGAGGGGCGGATGTAGAGCGGGGAGTCCTTGCGCGTCATCCACTTCATGGACTTCAAGATCAGCCCGGGTCCTGGCACCGGTGCGGCCTCCGACGGCACGACCCAACCGGCGTTCACCGCGGATGCGCCCAGGCCCGACTCGCGCGCGTCGAGCACCTCGACCTCGGCCCCCTGACGGGCGAGGTCGTATGCCAACGTGAGACCGAGAATCCCGGCTCCGACGATCACCGTGCGCACTGCGACTCCTCCCACGCGGCTGGCTGAAGGCTACGGCGGGGACTACCCCCGGGTCAAGAATTGTCTTACAATCCGTCCATGACCGCTGCCCTACCCTCTCGCAGCCTGCGTGAGGACGCAGCCGATGCCCTTCGACGGGGCATCGTCACCGGTGACTTGGTGCCGGGCCAAAAGCTCCGCGAGGTGGCCCTCTCCCAGGACCTCGGCATCAGTCGGCCCACCCTGCGCGAGGCACTGCAGCGCCTGGTCAACGAAGGCCTGCTCGTCCACGAGCACAACCGCGGATTCAGCGTCGCAACCCTCGACGACGACGCCATCCGCGACCTCGCGACCACGCGCGTGCTGCTCGATCGAGCCGCAGTGCAGGGCATCTGGGCCGACCCGGCCCGACTCGACGAGGTCAGTGCGGCGTGGGACGAATACACCGCGCACGATGTCTCGGACCCACTCGATCGCCATGACGCGCACCTACGCCTTCACCAGTCTCTGTGGGAGGCATCGCACAATGCCGTGCTCGTGCGACTGTGGCCGGTGACCGAGGCGCTGTCGACCCTCGCCCTCGCGCAAGATCAGGCGCTACGCCAGAACCCGCAGCGCGCACTCGACGTACACGGCGAACTCATCGACGCCGTGCTCTCGCAGGACCCCGAGCGCCTAGAGCAGGCGCTCCAGCGCCACACGCATCAAAGCGCCGAGGAGTTCCTCACCCTCAGGACGAGTTAGCCGATCTCGTCGGCGATGCGCTGCAGGTCTTCCAGGTCGGCGAACTCGATGACCAGCCGCCCGTGACTGCGCGCCGTGCGTACGCCTTCGACTCTCACGCGGGTGTCGAGTGCATCACCCAGACGCTCGGCGATCTCATTGGTCGTTGCCACCACCTCGGGTGACGCACCACCGCGCGGCCTGGGGGTGCGCTTCTTGCGCTCACCGTCGTCACCGATCAGCACGATCTCCTCGACCGTGCGCACCGACAGACCCTCCTTGACCACCCGATCGGCGAGGGCATCCATCGCGTCAGGGTCGTCGAGTGATAGGAGCGCACGAGCGTGGCCCGCGCTGATGACTCCGGCGGCCACCCGGCGCTGGACGGCCGGCGGGAGTTTGAGGAGCCTCAGGGTGTTGGCCACCTGGGGGCGCGATCGGCCAAGTCGCTGGGCGAGTTCCTCCTGCGTGCCTCCGAAGTCCGTGAGCAACTGCTGGTAGGCGGCGGCCTCTTCCAATGGATTCAACTGCGCGCGGTGGAGGTTTTCCAGCAGTGCATCGCGCAGCATCTCGTCGTCGGCCGCATCACGAACGATCGCCGGGATGCGCTCCATCCCGACCTCCTGGCACGCGCGCCAGCGGCGCTCGCCTGCCACGAGTTCGTAGTGCGGTTCCTTCTTCTTCGCCGCCGGTCGACGACGTACGACGATCGGCTGCAAGAGGCCGACTTCGCGGATCGAGTGCACGAGTTCGGCCAGTGCCTCGGTGTCGAAGACCTGACGCGGCTGACGTGTATTGGGCATGACGTCGGTGGGCGCGACCTCGACGTAGACCGCACCTTCGACGGGTGCAACCGCGGTGGGCGAACTCGCCGCCGCCTTGACCGAGTCCGTGGCGCTAGGCGCTGATTCGACGGGTGCCTCGGTGGGGATGAGGGCGCCGAGCCCCTTGCCCAGTCCCCTGCGCGCTTCTGCCATGTCCGCTCTGTCCTAATCGTGTGGATAACCTGTGGATAACTATCCGGCGAGTTCCTTGGCCGCCTCGAGATAGGCCAGGGCGCCGCTGGAGCCCGGGTCGTAGGCCAGGATCGTCTGCCCGTAGGAAGGCGCCTCCGACAGACGCACCGATCGGGGGATGAGGGTGGGCAGCACGACCTCGCCGAAGTGGGCCCGCACCTCCTGGACGACCTGCGATGACAGTCGCGTGCGCCCGTCGTACATCGTCAGCAGGACGGCCCCGATCCGCAGTTGGGGGTTGAGGTGCTTCTTGACGAGGTCGACCGTGCGCAGGAGTTGGGAGACCCCCTCCAGGGCGTAGTACTCGCAC
>JBJTIQ010000120.1:0-3373 GCA_046095085.1 Actinomycetota bacterium
ATTCCCGAGGCCATCGACCGCGGCCGGTGGGCCCTGCTCCTGCTCCCCTACGTCGGAATCGCCTTCATCTGGTTCATGGCCTCGCTTAACTACAGCCTCGGTCATGCCGACCATCGGCTCTTCACCACCGTGTTCCTCGCCTCGGGCATGATCCTCGTCGGACTGGTGTTCGTCGCCGGAGCGGTCGGCTCGGCGGAGCTCGAAGCAATGGCGGCCGGGATCGACGTATCGGAGCCCTCTCGGATCATTCCCGGCGCCACCGTCAACGCCCTGCTGATCAACTATTCGGCCCGCATTGCCGCGGTCTTCTGCCTCGCGCTGGCCACGTTCGGTCGACTGCGCAGTCTCCTGCCCCGATGGCTCACCCTGCTGGGCACCCTGACGGGGCTTTTCCTGATGCTGGTCCCGTTCGGCGTAAGGCACATCGAATTCGTGTTCCCCGCCTGGATAGCGGTCGTGAGCGCCTACCTCCTCATCACCGATCCAGGAGGCAAGTGGCGCGGCAAAGCCGGCTCGGCGACCTAGTGGACCTGCGACTGACGGGCTAAGGGTGGGCGATACTGGGTTCGAACCAGTGACCCCTCGCGTGTGAAGCGAGTGCTCTACCACTGAGCTAATCGCCCGCGATCTGAGCGTTGTCAGTACCGCGTTCTGCCGGGCGAGACTACCGCAGCCGGCTATCAGCCAGGTATGAGCCCGGCGACCGGTCCCAGGGTCAGGCCGAATGCCGAGACGTACCATGCGCACGCCACCACCACCACCACGAGAAGAGCGCCGCCGATGATCAGATTGCGGCGACGCACGCGCGGGTCGAGCGCGGCGTCAGCCGCCTTCTTTGCCCAGCGGCGCACGGGATCAAGCAGCCGACGAGCCCATGCGTATTCCGACGCGAGGACGATCAGCCCGAGGATGATCGTTGCCCAGCCAGGTCCCGGCAGGACCAGCATCGCGATGCCGGCCACGACCAGGCCGAAACCCAGCACCAGGACGGACGCCTGCCAGACCACATGGGTGGACCGACGACGACGCGCCCACGCACGTGCGCGCAGATGTGGTGGCAGGACGCGATCGATGGCCTCCTCGTAGCCCTCGACGAGACGCTCGGATGCCTCCTCGACTTCCTCTTCGAGTCGCTCGAGCGCCGTGTCTGGCTCGTCGTCGTCGTTTCGTCCGGCCGCGGTCACCTCTCCACGGTAGCCGCGGACCGCTCCGGGCGCTGTCACGGATCGAGGATGGACGCGGCCCTCGCGCGGAACTCCGATTGCACGGCCAGCGTGACGGGACCGGGCGCGGCGTATGACGTCGCATCGCAGCGGTGCACCGGCTGGATGTCTCGCGTCGAGGACGTCAAGAAGACCTCGTCGGCGTCGGCAAGGGCCTCGACGGGCAGGTCGACCTCCTGCGCGTCGCTCCATTCCAGGACCAGCCCGCGCGTCACCCCGGGGAGGCACCCGGTCTCGAGGGTGGGTGTCATCAACCGACCGTCGATGACGACAAAGACGTTGGACCCGGTCCCCTCGCACAGTCGCCCGCCGGTATCGGGCATCAGCGCCTCGCCGGCACCGTGCCGATGGGCCTCCGCAAGCGCGAGAACGTTTTCCATGTAGGACGTGGACTTGACGCCAGCGAGCGGGCTGCGCTCATTGCGCGGCCATGGCAGGGTGATGACCGCGGCCGACTCCGGCCAAGGGTGCGTCGCAGACATCGCGACGACCAGCGTGGGCGCCGACTCGCCGCGATCACTGCCGAGGGGGGCAACCCCGGCCGTATAGGTGATGCGCAGGCGTGCGAGGGGGCCGACCGCAGGGTGGTTAGCGCGTGTGGTTGCCGTCACGGCCGCCGTGACGACGTCGCGTGATGGAATCGGCAGACCGATGCGATCGGCAGAGCGGTCCAGGCGATCGAGGTGGCGGGTCAGGGCAAAGGGCATGCCGTCAACGACCTTGAGAGTCTCGAATACTCCGTCGGCCACGGTGAATCCGTGATCGAGAACCGACACGGTGGCCTCGTCGAGGTCGACCAGGCCGCCGCGGTCGGATACCCAGTACTTCACCGCGCACCTCCGACGTGCAGCATCCCAGACCCGCCGTCCACCGACCACGAGCCAGAGGCCACCTCAATGAGCCGAGCAGCCTTGAGCTCGGTCTCGTCCCACTCGGCGTCGGCGTCCGATCCCCACGTGATGCCCGCTCCGGTGCCGAAGCGGACGACGTCGCCTACGCGCCAGAACGTGCGAATCGCGACGGCGAGCTCGGCGGAACCCGTGTCGGCGTCGACCCAGCCGAACGCACCGCAGTAGACCTCTCGCGGCGCTGGCTCCAGTTCATCGAGCAGCCTGACGGCGGCGATCTTGGGTGCCCCGGTGACGGACCCGGGCGGGAAGGTCGCCGCGACGATGTCGCGCCACCCCGCGTGGGGCACGAGTTGGCCACTGACCCGCGACACCAGGTGCACGAGCCCGGGGTGCTCTTCGATGTCCAGTAGGTCGGGGACACTCACCGTGCCGGGTGCGCAGACCTTCGACAGGTCATTGCGCACGAGGTCGACGATCATGACGTTTTCGGCCTCATCCTTGGATGTCAGGTCGGCCGGCGTGCGTCCGGTGCCCTTGATAGGGCCGGACGTCAGCCTCTCGCCGTGGCGACTGAGGAAGAGCTCGGGCGATGCGCACGCGATATGAACGTCGTGGTCGGGAAGGCGCAGCATCCCGCCGTAGGGGGCCGGATTGCCCGCCCATAGAAGTGCGTGCAGGCCACCCACGTCGCCGGCTGCGGGCACGGGCAGGTTCGCCTCCATGACACGGCACACGTTGGCCTGGTAGACCGCGCCCTCGGCGATGCGACTGCGAACGCACTCGACGGCGTCGATGTATCCCGGCCTATCCAGGGACGTGCGCCACTGGCGCGGGCCGTGCCACGGACCGGCAACCGCCTCCGGCGATCCCGGCTGCCAGCGATCGAAGCGTGCGAGGACAACGGGCCCCGAATACGGAATGGCGACGGCCCACCGACCCGAGCCGTCGAGCACCGTCGGATCATCGGAGACCTCGACCAGCCCGGTGGCCACTAGGCCCCCCACGTGCGCCGCTGGCTCGCCTGGCCGCACCTTCATGGGCCCATCCTGGCCCCGCCGGGGCGCGTTGAGCGAGATTCGACCGGTCGGCTATCGTCGTGGGGCTTGGCGGCATGCCCGCCTACGCGGACGTAGCGCAGTTGGTAGCGCATCACCTTGCCAAGGTGAGGGTCGCGGGTTCGAGTCCCGTCGTCCGCTCGAAGGTCCTCACCCCAGGACCTCTGGTGGAGTGGCCGAGAGGCGAGGCAAGGGACTGCAAATCCCTCTACACGGGTTCAAATCCCGTCTCCACCTCGGAGCA
>JBJTIQ010000121.1:0-8123 GCA_046095085.1 Actinomycetota bacterium
CGCCCTGCTTGACCTGCCCGGTGCGCGCACCTTCACGCTGCGTGGCATCGACGGCCGCTCGGTCGACGACGTCCACATCGTCGGAAGCCGGGCGAAGGTGGGCGTGGGCGAGCGCGACGGGCTGGTGGAGATCTCGCTGCCCGAGCGCGTGCCCGTCGAGCCGGCCTACGTCCTGAGGCTGGGGCCCGACACGCGCCAGATCGCCTAGGCGAGTTCGGGAGCTGTCTCCAACTCCTTCATCGCCGCGGGCTCCAGCGTGACGAGCGCGGCATCGCAGTTCTCCTTGACGTGGTCCATCGACCCGGTGCCCGGGATCGGCAGCATCACCGGCGAGCGCTGCAGGAGCCAGGCCAGGGCAACCTGGCTGGGCGTGCAGTCGTGACTGGCCGCGATGTGCGCGAGTGGGCCATCGGGAGCGACGAGCGCGCGGTTGCCGAGCGGGAACCACGGAATGAAGCCGATGCCTTGAGCGGTGCAGTGATCCAGGAGGTCCTCGCTCTGGCGCAGGCCCGCGTGGAAGAGGTTTTGCACGCTGACGATCTCCATGACCTTGCGCGCTCGCTCAAGCTCGTCGATCGACACCTCCGAGAGCCCGACGTGTCGAATGATGCCCTCGTCCTGCATCTCCTTGATGACGCCAAGCTGGTCAGCCTCGGGCACCTGGGGATCGATGCGGTGCAACTGCCACAGGTCGATGCGATCGACGCCGAGTCGGCGAAGTGACATCTGCACGCACTGGCGGAGGTACTCGGGGCGTCCGACCGATGCCCACTGATCCGGGCCCTGTCGGGTGAGGCCGCCCTTGGTGGCGATGATCACGCCGCCGTAGGGGTTGCCGCTCTTGCCCGTGTGCAGTGCTTCGCGCAGCAGGTCTTCGCTGACGAAGGGGCCGTAGGAGTCGGCGGTGTCGATGAAGTCGACGCCCAGGTCCACCGCCTCGCGGATCACGCGAATGGCAGTGTCGTGATCGGGCGGATCGCCCCAGATGCCGGCGCCGGTGATGCGCATCGCGCCGAAGCCGAGGCGGTAGACGGTCATCGGATCCGACGTACCGAGGGTGAACTGGCCGGAGGAGTGCACGGGCTTGGTCATGGCGACATCCCACCACGGCGATGAGCCCCTGGGGTGAGGCGGTGCCCGCATCACCCGTCACCGGCAAGGGAATCCGGCGTGGAGGCCAGCAGTACGAGGCGATACACGAGGCCCTGGCGGCTTCTGCCCTGCAAGCTCTCGCGGCCGATGGATACGACGGTGTCACCCACGCGGTGATCGCCGAGGGCGCGGGCGTGTCCGAGCGCACTGCCTTCCGTCACTTCCCCACAAAGCTCGAGCTTGCCGTCGCGGGGATTCAGCAACTGCCCACCTATGAGGGATGGCTCGACGGCCCCGGGACGTCATGGTTTGCCCAGATGGTCGCCGATCTTTCTCGAGGCGGCAGCAACGCTTGATCACGTCTCCCGCCGCCACCTGATCCGGCGTACCGACTGGACGTGGGACAAACGGTGGGTTTAAGCCCATGAGCGGGCCACTTCCCGCCGTTTGTCCCACATCGTGGGAGAAACGGTGGGTTTAAGCCCATGAGCGGCCCACTACCCCCCGTTTGTCCCACATCGTGGGAGAAACGGGGGGAGGCGGCGTGGGAGGAGCGGCGGGCGAGGGTGGCAGACTCGCGCCCATGTCCGAGACCTATGTGCCGGATCCCGCCCGCTACGACGGCCGCATGCCCTACCGCCGATGTGGACGCAGCGGACTGCACTTGCCCGCCGTCACCATTGGCTGCTGGCACAACTTCGGCGACGACACGCCCTTGCAGACCCAGCGCGACATGCTGCAGACAGCATTCGACATGGGCATCACTCACTTCGACCTGGCCAACAACTACGGTCCGCCCTACGGCTCCGCCGAGATCAACGTCGGGCGCATCCTGAGCGAGGACTTCGCCGGCCTGCGCGATGAGCTCGTCATCTCAAGCAAGGCGGGCTGGGACATGTGGCCCGGCCCCTACGGCGACCTGGGCTCGCGCAAATACATCCTCGCGTCGCTCGACCAGTCCCTCGATCGCCTCGGCCTCGACTACGTCGACATCTTCTACCACCACCGGCCCGACCCCGAGACTCCGTTGGAGGAGTCCATGGGCGCTCTGGCGACAGCCGTGCACTCGGGCAAGGCGCTGTATGTCGGGATCTCGTCGTACTCGGCCTCGCGCACAGCGGCAGCCGCACGCATCCTGGCCGATATGGGCGTGCCGCTGCTGATCCACCAACCCTCCTACTCCATGTTCAATCGCTGGATCGAAAGCGACGCCCTCATCGACGAGTGCGCTGACCTCGGGGTGGGCATCATCACCTTCAGCCCGCTCGCCCAAGGGATGCTCACCGATCGCTACGCCGACGGCGTGCCCGCGGGCTCGCGAGCCGAGCAGGGTAAGTCGCTCGATCCATCGATGGCCAGCGACGACGTCATCGAGCGCGTGCGCGGCCTGGCGGCCATCGCGGCCAAACGTGGTCAGTCGCTGGCTCAGATGGCCGTCTCGTGGACGCTGCGCGACCCGCGTGTGACCTCGACCCTGCTCGGCGCCAGCAGCGCGGCCCAGTTGCGTGAGACTGCCGCCGCCGCATCACGCACCGACTTCACGCCCGCGGAGATCGCCGCCATCGACGAGCACGCGGTCGAGGCCGGTATCGACCTCTGGCGGGAGCAGTCACGCCACGAGTAGCGGCGTAGACTGGCGGGGCTATGCGACCGCTGATGATCTTCGACGGCGACTGCGGCTTCTGCACGGCCTCGGTCAATGTCATCCGTCGGTGGATCCGGCCCGACTGCGACATCGAGCCGTGGCAGCGCACCGACCTTCCGCAGTTCAACCTCACGCCCGAAGAGTGCACGCAGGCGGTGCAGTTTGTCGATGCTGATCGACGCGTGACCTCCGGCAGCCGGGCGGTGATGGCGATGCTGCGCACCGCCCCCGTGCCCTGGCCGGTCGCAGGCGCGATCGGCGACCTGCCGGGCGTCGCGTGGGTGGCCAATCGCACCTACAGGTGGATCGCCGCCAATCGCTACAAACTGCCGGGCTCCACGCCCGCGTGCGCCCTTCCCGCCGCGTAGTCGATCGCACGGGTGTTCAATCGGCCCGTGGCCGTCGTCATCGAGTCGTCGTTCGTTGAGCCCGTGGGATTCACGCCCTTTGGCGCGTGGCCGGGCAGTGACGAGTCGCACGGCACCTTCGTACGCCGCACCCCAGTGCTCGATCCCACGGCGACGCGCACCGTCTACGTGCACGGCCTCGGTGGCTCATCTCTCAACTGGACCGACCTCATGGGACTGCGCATGCCGACGTCACCGGGCATCGCCATCGACCTGCCTGGCTTCGGCCGCTCTGCGCCAGCCGCACGCCACACCCTCGATGCGCACGCGGCCGCCGTGGTGGCGCTGCTTGATGCGGAGAAGTGTGGTCCGGTCGATCTAATCGGCAACTCCATGGGCGGCGCAACGTCTATCCTCGTGGCTGCGCGGCGCCCCGACCTCGTGCGATCCCTGACCCTGATCGGCCCTGCTCTCCCCGGCCAGCGCATGCGCGTCGAGCATCTGCCCATTCTGCTTGCGGGCGTGCCGCGCGTGAGGGAGAAGATGTACGAACTGATGCTTAGACGCTCGCCGGAGCAGCGCGTCGACGAGCTCCTGTCCCTTGTCTTCTTCGATCCATCCGCGGTGAGCGACGACCGTCGCACTGAGGCCGCTGCCGAATACGCGCGTCGCGATCAACTCGCGCACACCTGGCCGGCCTTCGCCGAATCGGCGCAATCGCTGGCATCCACCATGCTGAAGCGGCGCGGTGGGCGCCTGTGGCAGGCGCTCGAGCGCGTGCAGGCCCCGGTGCTGGGCCTCTTCGGCGCCAACGACAAGCTGGTCGACGCGCGGGTAGCCCCCAAGGCAGCCCAGCGCATCCGCCGCGGTCGAGTCGTGGTCATGCCGCGCATGGGTCATGTGGCGCAGATGGAAGACCCCGTGCAGGTGGCCGACCTGATGGCGTCGTTCGAGCGGGAGTTCCTCGCCTAGTTGGTGTAGACCTGCGTGCCGCGCGTGCGCATGGCCTGCAGGCGAAGGTCCGCGCCGACCGTGCACGACAGCACGTGGCCGCCACCGCTTCGATCCGCGGTGAGCCCGTGCAGGTGCAGCCCCGGAGCGCCGATCCCTTTGGCGTCGCTGCCGCTGCGGAATCCGACCAGTGTCGCGCGCTCGTCGGTGAAGGGGGACACGGTCTGGTTCGCCACTACTTCAGACAGCGGAGGGTAGGGCTGCTCCTGACGAGGGACACTGCCCGTTGAGAGTGCCGAGAAGACACCCGACAGTCGCATCCCACGGCGGTTTACCCCTAGTCGGTGTTTGTGGCGAGGATCAGTGGGGCCCCGACGACGGGATCGGCGAATGTTGTCGCGAATCCGCCGGGCACCCTGACGCGCGATGCGTAGATCTGGCCGCCTGCGCCGGTGATCTGATCCTCCATGGTGTCGAGGTCGTCGACGAGGATCACGGACTTGATGTCAGGTGCATTGCCAGCGACATTGCGGCCCAGCGAAAAGAATGCGCGACCATCGCGGCCGAGCATGGGGTCGCCGTCATCACCCATCAGGACAAGATCAAAGACCTGCGCGTAGAAGGCTGCGGCCACATCCGGGTCTGGTGATCCATGGTGGAACCACTCGGGGCGTCCGGGCGCGATCGAGTCGGGGAGTCCAGCAAAGAGATCGGGCTGCCAGAGGCCGAAGGCCGCTCCCACGGGATCGAAGCAGACGGCCATGGTGCCGGCCCGCATCACCGTGTGGGGGCCCATGATCACGCGGCCGCCGTTGTCGACCACTCGTCGCGCGCTGGCCTCAATGTCGTCAGTGCAGAAATAGGTGACCCATCCGGGTGATGCATGCTCCTGTTGCCCAATCGCACAGACGTCGATGCCTTCGCTTCGCAGCATCGTGTAGTAGCCGGTGTCGGGACCGTTGACCTCAGCGGTCCAGTCGAAGAGATCGCAAAGGAAGGCGACGAGACCTTCGCGCTCATCTGATGTGGTGACGGTGGTGTCTATCCAGCACGGCTGTCCGTGAGCGGCCACAGCCGCATTCTATCCCTGCGTGACGCGGCGGATGATGGCGCTAGCCACGTCATTGGGCGTGCTGATGAGAAGTCGCCGATAGGGCGCGCCGTGGAGTTCAAGGATCACTCCCGGGCGGTCCATGTAGATCGCGCAGAAGTCTCGACCGTCTCGATAGATCGTGCGGCCGATGAGCACCACGTGAGGAACGCCGAGACCGGGCCAGCGCCATCCCAAGACATTGCGCCACATGTCCTTGATGGCGCGCGCGGAGTCGATGCGATCCCACGGGATGGCGAAGTCGCGTTGGAATGTGCCCATGCGCTCCCACGCACTCAGTCGCACCTGGAGTTCATCCGGCGTCAGCACGAGGGTGGCCACCCCGTCAGTCTGCCGTGTCGTAGCCCGCGGTGTCGGACCCGCCTGACATGCTCGGGGCATGGCCGGCACCCGCAAGACCGTCGAGGTTCGCGTCGACGGCGCGCCTGCGCCCGGTCGCCCCTGGTCGGCCACCGCGATCGGCCAGTTCCACGACTGTCCGCTTCGCTATTGGTGGCAGAAGGTCGAGCGATGGGAGACGCCATCGACGACGGCGCTGGTGGTTGGTCGTGCGGTGCACGGGGCGCTTGAGCAGTTGCTCGCCCTGCCCCCCGAGGAGCGCGTTCCGGTGCGGGGCGATGAGTTCCTCGCACGCTCGCTCATCGACGAGCTGGCCCACGTCGAGGGCCAGGGGCTCGACGAGGCAGAGATCCGCGAGGGTGCAGCTGCCGCGATGACGGCGTACTGGCAGACCGAGTCGCCGGCCGAGATCGAGGTCGCGCCCGACGGCCTCGAGCGCCGGGTCGATGCCGACCTGCGCGGGCTGCCGTTCCTCGGCCATATCGATCGCGTCGCGGTGTCCGATGTCGGCTTGCGCGTCACCGACTACAAGACCGGTGCGCCCAAGCCGCGCTTCTGGTGGGGCTACTGGCGCCAGCAGTTGCTCTATGCCGCTGCCTTGCAAGAGCTCGACGAGCCGGTGGCCGAAGTCGAGCTTCTCTATCTCAAGGACCCGCGCCAAGTGACGCGTCCGGTCTACCCCACGGCCATGCGCCGAGCGCTCGACGATCTCGAGATCGCGCACACCGAGCGCGATCGCATGGCAACGGCGGGCATGTGGGAGGCGCGCACGGGTCCGCTGTGCAACTACTGCGACTTCCGTGCGGCCTGCCCGGCGCAGCGGTCCAACTGTCCGCCACCCGGCTCTGAGCAAAGCAACGAGATCCTCCTCAAGGCGGGCCTGACCCGCCGCGAGAGCGAGCCGCCCGGTGAGTGAGCGTCGAGTCGAGATCCCGGTCTGGACGCCACCGTGGCCGGTCCGCCGAGGTGAGGACTTCCTGCGCATTAGCGCGGCCCACCTGCGCGGCGACGATCGCTGGGAGTGCCCGGCGCAGATCGCCGCGAAGGCGCGGCCCGGCACCCGGCCCGACCGTGATCCCAACCTGCGCATCACCTACCCGCCAACCGCCAGCTTCCCTCTCGGGCTCGTCCGCGATGCCGCCCTGCGCGCCTTGGCCCAGTCGATCGATCCCCAGACCGCGCTGACGGCGTTGATTGCCGAGTCCAAGAGCGAGGTGCCCGATGCCATGCGCGAGGTGGCATCAACCGCGCTGACCTCCTACTTCGCGATGCTCGACCAGCTGCGCGCATCTGGCGATCTCCCTGCCCAGACCGTCGTTCGCGAGTTCTTCGCGGTCGACGAGGCTGTCGGCGACCAGCCGCGCATCGAGTGGTCCGGCTGGGGCCTGCTTCACGTCGCCCAAGACAGCTCCGTGCGCGAGTTCCACGTCCTCACGTGGGATGACGCGGGTCGACGTGAGCGCAGCGACGCCTACGTCGCCGTCTATACGCGCGTGGCGGCAGAGGCCGTGGCACGCACCGATGGCCAGCCGTGGCATGTCTCATGGCAGCCGGCGCCGGGCCAGCCTCGAGCCGGCACCACCGTGCGCGTGCGCGAGATCGGACTCCTCGACTCGACCCAAGCGCTGCTGCACGACTCGCCGCTCGATGATGCACTCGGAGCGTTCAACGAGGCCGTGAGCGGAAATCTCCACGTGCTCGGCGGTGCCGTCTACAACCCCGGCTCGCGCTGTGCGTCGTGCAGTTTTCGCTGGGAATGCCCGGGCATTGCGCGGCTGCCCGGTGTGCTCGGGGTTGCCGGTCCCTCCACCTGGACGCGCGCGGTGAGCCCCCACGACCTCGTCGCCAGCCGTGTGTGCACGTGGCAGACCCACCTCTCGCGCGACCTGGGGCTGCCGCGCGTTCGACGCGAGTCGACGTCGGCCATGAACCGCGGTGTCGCCATCCATGCGTGGCTCGAGGCCGCCCACGGCCGGCTCATGGGCTGTGGCGCTGACGACCTCCCCATGCCGACCGATGGCGTGGGCGATGTGGCCGAAGGCCTGGGTTGGAGCAGGGAGCAATACGTTGCGTTGCGGCCCTACCTCCTGCAGCACCTTCACGAGTGCCCCCTGGCACGCACCGACGTCATCGCCGCCTATCCCGAGCACACGCTCACGGCATGGGACACCGACGTCGACGTCGTTGCGAGCACGCGCACCGACCTTGTGGTGGAGTTCCCCGAGGGTGTCGTGGTGCGCGAGACCAAGACCGTCGCCGAGGCGGCCGTCGGGGGCACAGCGGCCGACGTCTTCGAGCGCTATCCCCAGGTGGCCATGTCGCTATGCCTCGTCGCCGATGGCCTTGATCCTGTCTCCGGATCCGTGCGTCCTGCGCGCCCCGCGCGTATCGAACTCGAGCTGCTGTCTGCTGAGGGATATGAGGTCCGCACCTTCGATGCGGCTGACGCAAGCACGGTCCTAGCAGCGCGAGCGGTCCTCGCCGACTCGATCGATCGCATCCTCTACACCGAGCCGACCCCCCACCCGGGGTCCTGGTGCACCTGGTGTCCGGTGTCCACCTGGTGCGTGGCCCGACAGACGGCCGTCATCACGCCCGACGATGAGCCGAGTGATCCAGCCGGGCCGTCGCGGGTGGC
>JBJTIQ010000122.1:0-2764 GCA_046095085.1 Actinomycetota bacterium
GGCTGACGGGCCCAGCCTCGTTGGGGGGGTCACCCCTTGACAGCCGCCAAAATGTCCGTACATTTACCCCATGACCGCCCCCACGGGCCTTCTCGGGCCGCTGCTACCGGACCGCAGCAGCCCCGTCCCGCTGTGGAGCCAGGTCTGCGACGACCTGCGACGGCGCATCACGGCCGGTGAATTCACCCCCGGCTTTCCGGGCGAGCTCACCCTCACCGAGGAATACGAGGTCAGCCGCCACACCATTCGCGAGGCCCTGCGCGTCCTGCGCGGCGAGGGACTCGTGGTGAGCGGTCGCGGACGCACGAGCACGATCGCCGCGCCCCGCGTGCGCCAGAGCCTCGACAGTCTCTACTCCCTCTTCGACAGCCTCGAAGGCCAGGGCATCGTGCAAGACAGCATCGTCCTGCGGCTCTCACCGACCATCAACGCAACGATCTCGGCCTACCTCGATCTGCCGCCCGATGCCGACCTCGTCGTGCTTGAGCGCGTGCGCCTGGCCGACGGCGAGCCGTTCGCCCTTGACACCTCATGGATGCCCGCGGAGATCGCCGCACCACTGATGACGCGCGACTTCACCCACAGCGGCCTCTACGCCGAGCTCAAGCGCATCGGCGTTGTCATCGACGCCGCAACCGACCGCGTCACGGCCGTCGGTGCCGCGCGGCACATCGCCGACCACCTGGGCATTCCCGCGGGATCGCCGCTGTTTTCCATCGAACGACGCGCTGCGTCGCGCGGACACGCCGCCGAATGGCGCGAGACCTTCGTCAGGGGCGACCGCTTCGCGCTCGAGTCGTCGTGGGATCCCGGCTCCGCGCACATCACCGCGACCACCGGAGGTGCGCAGTGATGGCGCTCGCGGCCATCCTCGCCGTCTTCATCGGGATGGCAGTAGGCCTCCTCGGTAGCGGCGGTTCCATCCTCACGACCCCGCTGCTCATCTACGTGGTGGGCTTCGACGCCAAGCAGGCAATCGCGGCCAGCCTCTTCGTCGTCGGCGTGACGTCGATCTTCGGCCTGATCAGCCACGCGCGAGCCGGTCGCGTGGTGTGGCGCATCGGCCTCATCTTCGGCTCGGCCGGCATGGTCGGTGCGTTCATCGGCGGCCAGATCGGATCGCGGCTGCCGAGCACGCTGTTGCTCGCCGCCTTCGCCGTGATGATGGGCATCACCGCGGTCGCCATGATCCGCGGGCGCAAGCAGGTGGCCGGCACCGCGCACAAGGGACTGCCGATCTTCCGCATCCTCCTCGACGGCCTGGTGGTCGGCTTCGTCACCGGCCTCGTGGGGGCGGGCACCACCAGGAAGCCACCGCCCGCCCTGGCCCTGCTGGCCGGGCTCGCGATGCCCCGGGCGGTCGCCACGTCACTGCTCGTCGTTGCGATGAAATCCTTCGCCGGGTTTGCCGGCTACATGTTCACCTTCGGCGGGGACTCCTTCATCAGCCTGAATCCCGCGACGGAGTTCAACTGGCCGGTGACGCTCATCGTCACCGGCGGTGCGATCGTCGGCGCTCTCATCGGCAGCGCCATCGTGGGCAGGATCCACCCCGACAAGCTCCGCAAGGCATTTGGCTACTTCGTCCTAGTCATGGCGGTCTTCATCCTCAGCCAGCAGATCGGCTCGGCGCTGCTGGACTTCGCCAATGACAGTTGGATCAACGCTGCCGAGGTCATCGCCGGAGCCATTGCGATCGTGGCCGTCTTCACCTGGATCATTCGTCGCCCGGCCCAGGTCGCGATCGCCGATTTCGACGAGCCGATCACCGACTCCTCGCCGTCGACGACACGCGACACCAAGGCTCCCTAGCGCCGGATCGGCGTACGGTAGGGCCGTGGCCGACCACGACGCGATCCTCGAGCAGATTCGCTCCTCGATCATCGGCGAGGACAGCGTCATGCACGGGCCGTTCGGGCCGCGCCGCGTGACCTATGCCGACTACACGGCGAGCGGCCGGGCGCTGAGCTTCATCGAGGACTTCATCCGCGGAGAAGTCCTCCCTCGCTACGCCAACACGCACACCGAGGCCAGCGGCACGGGCCTGCAGACCACGCGGTTGCGGGAGGACGCCAGGCGGATCATCCGCGACGCCGTGCACGGCGATGACTCCACGTGCGTGATCTTCGCCGGGCAGGGATGCACGGGAGCCATCGACCGACTCGTCGGCATCTTCAACATGCGCATCCCGGCCGACCTCGATGCGCGCTACCACCTCAGTGACGCGATCCCCGCCGACGAGCGTCCGGTCGTCCTCGTGGGCCCCTATGAGCACCACAGCAACGAACTGCCGTGGCGCGAGTCCATCGCCGACCTGGTGACGATCCCCGAGGACCGCGACGGGCATATCGACCTCGCGGCACTCGAGGCGGCGCTCATGGAGCATCGGGACCGGCCGCTGGTCATCGGTGCCTTCAGCGCTGCGAGCAATGTCACGGGCATCCTCACCGACACCGATGCCGTCACCGAACTCCTGCACCAGTACGGCGCCCTCGCGGTGTGGGACTACGCGGCGGCTGCACCCTACGTCGACATCGACATGCACCCCGGTGATCGCGCGATCGCCAAGGACGCCGTCGTGCTCTCGCCGCACAAGTTCGTCGGCGGCCCGGGCACGCCGGGCATCCTCATCATACGGCGCGAACTCCTCGCCAATTCGGTGCCCGTGGTCGTCGGCGGCGGTACCGTGGCCTACGTCAATCCCGAGGAGCACGTCTACCTCGACGACCCCATTCATCGCGAGGAGGCCGGCACGCCCGCAATC
>JBJTIQ010000123.1:0-12932 GCA_046095085.1 Actinomycetota bacterium
ACAGGATGACGAAGGCTCCTGTCGCGCGTATCTCGCTGAGGCGCGCTGCAGATACATCGCTCAGCAGAATCGTCTTCACCACCGTGCCGTTGAGCGCGAAGAGGCAGGCTCCGGCGAGGTAGACGGCGTAGCCGATGATGAGGCGTCGTCGATCGTGCGCCGTGGGCAGCGGCGGGAGGGTTGTGTCCGTCACCGGGAAAGCGCCTCCCGGTAGACCTCGACGGTCTGCGCGGCGATGGCGTCCCAGCTGAAGTCGGCGACGGCGCGCTCGCGACCCGCAACGCCCATGCTGCGTGCGCGCGCCGGGTCGGCGGCGAGGTCATTCACGGCACGCGCCAGCCCCTGCTCGAGACCCGTGGGATCGGCGGCGTCATAGGGCACCAGGAGACCGGTGACGCCGTCGACGACGACCTCGGGGATGCCGCCGACCGCGCTGGCGATGACCGCGGTCTCGCAGGCCATGGCCTCGAGGTTGACGATGCCGAGCGGCTCGTAGACCGACGGGCAGATAAAGGCCAGGGCATGGGAGAAGAGCTGGATCAGATCGTCGCGCTCGGCCTGCTCCTGGATCCAGATGACACTCGACGGACCGCGTTGCTGCTGCAGCCGCTCCACTGCCAGCCGCGTCTCCTCGCCGATCTCGGGGGTGTCGGGGGAGCTCGCGCACAGCACGAGCACGACGTCGTCCGCGAATCCCTCGGCAGCGGCGAGCAGGTGCCGGATGCCTTTCTGCCGCGTGATGCGGCCGACGAAGAGGACATAGGGGCGGTCGCTTGGCACGCCGAACTTCTCGAGCGCTGTGCGGGCCTGGTCGGGCCGGTAGACGGAGGTGTCGATGCCGTTGTGCACAACGTGGACGCGAGCAGGGTCGACACTCGGGTAGGCGGCGAGTACGTCGGCGCGCATCCCATGGCTCACGGCGATGATCGCGCTGGCGTGGGAGTAGGCGGTCGCCTCGACCCAGGAGGAGACGCGGTATCCGCCGCCGAGCTGCTCCTCCTTCCACGGCCGAAGGGGCTCGAGGGAGTGAGCGGTGATGACGTGGGGGACGCCGTGGAGCAGGCCGCCCACATGACCGGCGAGGTTGGCGTACCACGTGTGCGAGTGGAGCAGGTCGACGTCGTCGGTGGATTCCACCATCGACAGGTCGACGCCGAGGGTCTGCAGGGCGGGGTTGGAGCCCGCCAGGTATGCCGGGACGGCGTGGGCCTGTGCATCGCGTCGTGGCGCGCCGAAGCAGTGCACCTCCACGTCGACGAGGCTGCGCAAGTGCTCGGCCAGTTGGGTCACGTGGACGCCGGCGCCGCCGTAGACATCGGGCGGCCACTCGCGCGTGAGCAGGCCGACCTTCACGGGGGTCAGCCTAGGGCCCTGCGGGGGTGTTCACGTGAGGGCTACTCTGGCGAGCATGGAGAGCGGTCCGCACGTCCTGGGCATCGTGCTCGCCGGTGGAGCCGGCAAGCGCCTGATGCCACTGACGGCCGACCGGGCCAAGCCAGCCGTCCCCTTCGGCGGGGCCTATCGCCTCATCGACTTCGTGCTGTCCAACCTCATCAACTCCGGCTTCCGCCGCGTCGCCGTACTCACCCAATACAAGTCGCACTCACTCGACCGGCACATCACGACCACGTGGCGGATGTCGCCGCTGCTCGGCGACTACGTCACCGCCGTGCCCGCCCAGCAGCGACTCGGACCGCGGTGGTTCACCGGGAGCGCTGACGCGATCTACCAGAGCCTCAACCTCATCAACGACGAAAAGCCCGACTATGTCGCGGTCTTCGGTGCCGACCACGTCTACCGCATGGATCCCATGCAGATGGTGCAGGCGCACATCGACTCAGGCTCGGCGGTCACGGTCGCCGGCATCCGTCAGCCGCGAGTGCTCGCGCACCAGTTCGGCGTGATCGAGGCAGGGTCGAACGGCACAAGCATCAAGCGCTTCCTCGAGAAGCCGGCCGACCCGCCCGGAATCCTCGGTGCCGAAGACGAGTCCTACGTGTCCATGGGCAACTACCTCTTCACGACCGATGCGTTGATCGAGGCGCTGCGTGCCGATGCCGCCGACGAGGGATCGGTGCACGACATGGGCGGCAACATCATCCCGATGCTCGTCGAGCAGGGGCGCGCCAGCGTCTACGACTTCGCCGACAACGTCGTGCCGGGTGCGACTGATCGCGATCGAGGCTATTGGCGCGATGTCGGAACGCTCGATGCCTACCACGACGCGCACATGGATCTCGTCTCGGTGCACCCCATCTTCAATCTCTACAACCGCAAGTGGCCGATCCTGACCAATCACCCGGCGCTTCCGCCCGCGAAGTTCGTCGAGGGCGGCAATGCGCACGAATCGATGGTCGGCACCGGCTCCATTGTCTCGGGCGCGCACGTGCGCAGCTCGGTGCTGGCCTTCGACGTGCAGGTGCAGGGCGGGGCCTACCTCGAGGGCACCGTCGTCATGCCCGGCACACGTATCGGTCGCAACGCCGTGATCCGCAACGCCATCCTCGACAAAAACGTCATCGTGCCCGAAGGCGCGCAGATCGGCGTCGACGTCGAGCGCGATCGCGAGCTCTACACGGTGAGCGACAACGGAGTGGTGGTCCTGGGCAAAGGCGTGGTGGCGGTCGTCTGATGGCGGTAGCCGTTGTCACGGGCGCGGCCCGCGGGTTGGGTCTAGCCATCGCCGAGCGACTCCACGCTGTGGGATACGAGGTCGTGCCCACCGATATCGCCGACACCGAAGAGCAGCTCGACGTCACCGACGCCCAGGCCTGCCGAGACCTCGCCCAGCGCGTGCAGCCCGATATCTGGATCAACAACGCCGGTGTGCTCGGGGCCGGGGATGCGGCATCGCAGGACGACACGGTCATCGACCAGGTCGTGGCGGTCAATCTGCTCGGCGTCATGCGCGGCACGCGCGCGGCGGTGGAGGTCATGCGAGGACGCGACGGGGGCCGGGGCCGCGGTCACGTCGTCAACGTGGGGTCGCTTGCCTCGTGGGTCCCGGTGCCGGGCGAGTGCGTCTATGCCGCCACCAAGGCCGGGGTGCTGTCGTTCACCCTCGGCCTGGAGGGAGAGCTTCGCGCACAGGGGGTGACCGGGATCAAGTTCACCGTCGTCTGCCCCGATGGGATGCTCACGCCGATGATCACCGACATCATCGATGATCCGGCCATCGCCATGACGTTCACCGGCCTGCGTCTCGTCGAGCCAGACGAAGTCGCCGTTGCCGTGGTCAAGGCCCTGAAGCGGCCCAGGCGCATCGTCAGCGTACCCAAGTGGCGCGGTGCGCAGGTGCGCGCGATTGGCATGGTCCCGGATGCTGCGCTGCGCGCCGCCCCGCTCTTCAGTCGGCTTGGCCGGGCTCAGCAGGATCGAGTCCGGCGAGGTCGATGACGTCGGAGCCCGCGAAGAGCAGGGCATGGTCACGAGCCTCCTCGCGGGCGTCGGCCATCGTGAGCCGCGCCGTGCCGATCCACCCGCACGAGCAGCGGGGGAGCAGGAAGCGGGCAGTGGGCTCCAGTCGCACCTGGTGGACGGGCTCGGTCATGATGGTCCCCTGCGAGCCAGGGAGGCACGATGGCGACGACGACCTATCGGGTCGAGGGCATGACCTGCGATCACTGCGTGCACGCGGTCACCACCGAATTGCTGCTGGTGCCCGGGGTGGAGGCCGTGCGCGTCGACCTGCAGGGAGGAACCGTATCGGTCACCACCGCGGCGCCCCTGGCTGACGACGACGTGCGCGAGGCGGTTGACGAGGCCGGATACACCCTCATCGCGGGATCAGCCGAAACGTCCTGAGATGTAGTCCTCGGTGCGCGGATCCTTCGGCGCCGTGAAGATGCGCCGCGTGGGCCCGTATTCGACGAGGCGGCCGTGCCGCACGCCCTTGTCGTCGACATCAGCGGTGAAGAACGCCGTACGGTCGGAGACACGAGCGGCCTGCTGCATGTTGTGGGTGACGATGACGATCGTGTAGTCGGCCGCCAGCTCCTTCATGAGGTCCTCGATCTTGGCCGTGGCAATCGGGTCGAGAGAGGCGCATGGCTCGTCCATGAGGATGACCTCGGGTTTGACGGCGATGCAGCGCGCGATGACCAGGCGCTGCTGCTGGCCGCCCGACAGGGCGTAGGCGCTCTTCTTGAGGTCGTCCTTCACCTCGTCCCACAGAGCTGCACGCGTGAGGCACTCCTCGACCAGGTCGTCCATGTTGACCTTCATGCCGTTGACCTTGGGGCCATACGCGACGTTTTCGTAGATGGACTTCGGGAAGACGTTGGGCTTTTGGAAGACCATGCCGATGCGACGACGCACCTCGATCGGATCGACCTCGGGGGCGTAGATGTTGAAGCCGTGGTAGGCGAGCAGCCCCTCGACGCGCGCCCCGGGGATGAGGTCGTTCATGCGATTGAAGGAGCGCAGCAGCGTCGACTTGCCGCAGCCCGAGGGGCCGATGAAGGCGGTGATCTCGTTGCGGCCGATCTGCATGGTCACATCGCGCACGGCCTCGAAGTCGCCGTAGAAGACCCGCACGTTGGCCAGGTCGAAGACCACCTGGGGGACGGAGTCGTCGAGCGGGATGCCCCGCTCCTCGCCGAGCACGGCGGAGACGTCCATGCGGCCGGTATTGGCCAGGTCGCTGGTCGCCTGGGGGGCATTGGGGTCGTGGAGTTCGCTCATGGTCCTACTCATCATGTCACCAGCGCTTCTGGGTTCGGTTGCGGATCAAGATGGCGACGGCATTCATCGCCAGGAGGATGACCAGCAGGAGCACGATCGTCGCTGCCGCCAGAACCTGGAACTCCTCGCGGGATTCCTTGGTCCAGTTGTAGATCTGGATGGGCAGGGTGGTGTAGGCCGAGAACGGCCCGGTCGGGTTGAAGGAGATGAAGGTGACCGCACCCAGGAGCAGGAGCGGCGCGGCCTCTCCGATGGCCCGCGACAGGGCCAGGATCGTGCCGGTGGCCATGCCCGGGACAGCGGCCGGCATCGTCTGGCGCCAGGTCGTCTGCCACAGGGTGGCGCCGAGCGCGAGTGACCCATGACGGATGTTCTGCGGCACGGCGCGCAGCGCCTCACGTGTCGAGACGATGACAACGGGAAGCACGAGCAGGGCGAGCGTGAGGCCAGCGGTGATCACCGTCTGCCCGAGAGCGAGCGCCCGGGCGAAGATGGCGAGGCCGAGGATGCCGTAGACGATTGAAGGCACGGCGGCGAGGTTTTGGATGTTGATCTCGACGAATCGCGCGAAGCGGCTGGTGGGCTTGGCGTACTCCTCGAGGTAGACGGCCGACATGAAGCCGATGGGCAGTGCGAAGAGAGCTGTGAACCCGATGACCCACAGGGTGCCGGTGATGGCCGACTCGGCTCCCGCTCGTTCGGGGCGCCGGATCGAGGGCATGTTGGTCCAGAGGCGGGAGTCCAGGCGCGGCCACCCCTTGATGGTCACGTAGGCGAGCAAGACCGCCAGGAACGCGATCCCGATGAACAGGCAGAGGAAGAGGATCCACCGGAATGTCTTGTCGACCAGCGGCTGGCCGTGACCCTGCAGATCGCCAGCCTCTGGCATCGTGGGATGTGTCAGGGTCGCGGTCACTGGTAGGCCTGCCGGTACTTTCGGACCAGCCTGATGCTGATCATGTTCATGACAAACGTGATGACGAAGAGCAAGAGCCCGACAGCGAAGATCGACTTGTATTCGATGCTTCCAGTTGACACGTCGCCGGCGCCCGCAGCCGCAATGTAGGAAGTCATGGTCTGCATGCCCTCGAGGGGATTCAGCGTCATATTGGGCTGTAGGCCTGCGGCTATGGTGACAATCATCGTCTCGCCGATCGCGCGCGAGATGCCCAGCACGAACGCCGCCACGATGCCGGAGAGCGCGGCCGGGATGACCACGCGCAGCGCCGTCTGCCGCTTGGTCGCGCCCAGGGCGTAAGCGCCATCACGTAAGCCGGCTGGCACCGCCGCCATGGCGTCCTCGGACAGCGAGGCGATGGTCGGGATGATCATGATGCCCATGACGAGACCAGCAGACAGGGCGTTGAAGACCTGGATGCCGGGGAAGATGTTGACGAGCACCAACTGTGTGATGAATTCAAGGGCAAAGAAGCCGAAGACGACGGTCGGGATGCCTGCGAGCACCTCCAGCGTCGGTTTGAGCACCTTGCGTGCCCGTGGGCTGGCGTATTCGGACAGGTAGATCGCGCTGCCCAGGCCAAGGGGTATCGCCACAGCAACGGCGATGATGGTGATGACCAGGGTGCCCATGACGAGCGGCAGGACGCCGTACTGCGGGTTGGCGAACAGAGGCGTCCAGGTTGTGGTGAAGAGGAATTCCGTCAGCGGGATCTCGGCGAAGAACTCCAGTGACGGGATGAGCACCGAGATGACGATGCCGAAGGTAGTGAAAAGTGAGACCGCCGCCGCGAGGACGAGGATCCCCTTAATGAGCGACTCGCCTAGGCGACGCTTCGTCTGCCGCAGGGGATTGAGTACCCCTGCGGCAGACGAAGGCGTGGTCATCGTCATCTGTAATTCCTACCGGACTTTCGTCAACCTCACGACCCGGCCTGGCTGACTAGGGCGTCATAGTCGGCTTGCAGCTTCGCGTTCTGCTCCTCGTTGAGAGGAATGAAGAGCGCACCCTCGGCGATTGAGGCGTCATTAGCGACGTAGTAGTCGAAGAATGCCTTCACCTGTGGCTGCTTGAGGGAATTGACAGAGGGGTAGATGAATAGCGGTCGGGCAAGGGGCGTGTAGGTGCCGTCCTGCGCCGTCGCGACGCTCGGAGCGACGCAGCCTGCTCCGCTGTCGATCTCGACCGCACTGAGCTTGTCGGAGTTCTCCTCGAAGTAGGTGAACCCGAAGTAGCCCAGCCCCCCCGGTGAGCCTGAGACCCCCTGCACGGTCACGTTGTCATCTTCCGTGGGCGTGTAGTCCGTGCGGCTGGCGCCCTCCTCGCCGTTGACGACATCCGTGAAGTAGTCGAAGGTGCCCGAGTCGGTGCCGGCGCCGAAGAGAGCGAGCGGTACGTCGGGGAATCCGGAGCGCACCTCGCTCCAATTGGTCACCTTGGAGTCTGGACTCCAGATGGCGGCAAGCTCGTCGAGTGTCAGGCAGGTGGCCCAGGTGTTCTCCTTGTTGACGACCACGGTGAGGGCGTCAACGGCAATTTGAAGCTGGCCGAAACCGATCCCGGCTGATTCGCAGGCGGCCTTCTCCTCGTCTTTGATAGCGCGCGATGCATCGTTGGCATCGGTCTCGCCGCGGCAGAACTTCTCGAAGCCACCGCCGGTGCCAGATGACGCGACCGTCACCTGCACGCCGGGGTTCTCGGCCATGAAGTCCTCTGCCGCAAGTGCAGTCAGGGGGTAGACGGTCGATGAGCCGTCGAGGCGCACGGCGCCCGAAAGGTCGCCTCCCCCGCCGGAGTCGCCGCCGGAGCCTCCGCCGCAGGCGGCGACCACGAGGGCGCTGGTCATGATGGTTGCCGCGAGTGCGGCCTTGCGGGTGTTCTTCACCCTGGTCCTCCTGGTGGTCTGAGCGCGGACAGCCCGAACCTAGGCAGCGGGGATGACCGACCAGAAGAACCAGGGTGAACGACAAGTGAACAAACGTCGTCGGCTCCGAGAACGCTTCTCAGGGGGTGTGGCGCTCAACAGCGATGATCGTGGGCTCCTCCCCGCCCGTGAAGGCGCGGTGGACCACGAGGAAGCCTCCAGGCGGGAGCGCGGGGTCGAGGTCGGCCGATCCGGTGATCCGCATCCCGGCGATGACCTCGACGAGCGACGGCATCACCGGCCGGTGGGAGCAGACGACCATGGGTGTCGGGTCGGCCATGAGGGCGCGCAGTCGCTTGGCCGCGCGCTTGGGGCGGTCGGCGTGCTCGCGCTCGCTCAGGCCCGGCTCCTCGACGATGTCAGCGTCCATCGACTTGGCGAAGCGGCGTACGGTCTCGCGGCAGCGCATGGCGTCGGAGGTGTAGACGGCCTCCACCCCGAAGGCCTGAAGAAGGGGTACCAGGGCCTTGGCCTGCGTGCGACCAAAGCCGGATAGCGGCCGCTCGGCATCGTCGGAGCCCTTGAAGTCGCTGCGCTTCATCGCCTTGGCATGGCGAAGTAGGACGAGCGGAGTCGTGGCCGGCATCTCTGCCGCCAGTCGCACCAGGTCGGCATCGCGTGGGTAGGTCAGGCGCGATGCAGCGGTCTCAATGCCGACCCACTGCACCTCGTCGACTTCTTCGTCGGGGGAGAAGCCCTCGTCGCTGGCCACCCGCGCCGCCCAGTAGTCGACGACCTTGGGCGTGCCCATGGCGAGGTACTCCTGGCGGGGGAGGGGGGCTCCGAGCACGGGCACCAGACCGGTTTCCTCGTCGCACTCGCGTACGGCGGCCACTATGGCGTGCTCGCCCGGGTCGATCTTGCCCTTGGGCAGGGACCAGTCCTGTCGCAGGCCGCGGTGGATGAGGGCGACCTCGGGCCCGCCGTCGCCCTCACGAATGAGAACCACGCCGGCTGCGCGGATGACCTCGTCCTGCCCGATCATGACCGGGCAAGTTGATCACACGTGTCGACGAGGTGTCAGGACAGGTGCGCTTTGGTGGCCATTCGGTGAACACGGGGCCAGGCCTGCGCGAAGGACTCTCTATCCAGTGCCTGGTCGCTGACCTGGCGTTCGTCGACCCGCCCGAGTGCGAACGCCTGCCCGGGTGTTGAGCTCTCGCTCAGTGCGCGCAGAAGTTGACGCGCCACGTCGGCGTCCTGATGGTCGCCGAGGATGTCGGTGATGGCGGATAGTCCATGCGCCAGATCATCGATCCGCTCGGGGAAGACGGGGGCGATGGCTTCAGCGGCATACCGCGCCCGCTTGGCGGCTATCCGGGTCTCGTGCCACTGCGCTCCAGTGGAGTCGGCGGTGAGCGCCTTGACATCACGTGCCAGCCGCCTAAAGGCCTTGCGCGCAAGTGGCGGAAGAGCGTGGTCGCACGTCTCACGGGCCGAGGCCGTCCAGCGCGGAGCCGCGGCAGCCTCGACCAGGTCGACGAGGAAGGTCGCATAGCGGGGCGAATCGAGAGTCTGGGCAACCTCGCGGCGGCCCTGATCGACGCGGCCCTGGAGTGCGGGATCGACCACGCTCCTGGCCGTTGACGCATCGGGCTGGCCCAGGGAGTCGATGGCGGTGTCGAGCCTTTCGAGCAGCACCTCGCTGTCGCGTGCGGTGCCGAGTCCGGAAGCCGCCCAGGCGAGTTCACCGCGGAGGCGGTCGGCCCACTCCCGATCGATCAGTGGCCGGAAGACACGCAGGCCACTACGCAACCGGCGGGCGGCCACCCGCAGTTGATGGACCGCATCGGGGAGGTCTCGACGTACGCGCACGTCCTGCAGGATCAGGCGGCGGGCATGCAGGCACAGGTATGCGCGGACCGCATCGGCCGCAGGATCATGCGGGCTCGGCCACGCGAGTTCGGGGATGTCGGGGGGCGCGAGGGTGCGTGGCCCGAGTGCCGTGGCCGCCTTGCTCATGGTCGAGGGCACGGCGCCCCGCTCGGCGAGTGCGCCCACCACCTCGTCGAGCATGGGCTCGTCAGCGTCAGCGAGGGACTCGACCTCGATCTCGCGGAAATCAATGACGGTGCGCGGGCCGTCGATCACCGACACGCGGTCGTCGACGAGTTCGGCCCGGGCTCTGCCATCTGCATCGCGTAGCAAGGACGGCGTGCGATGGGTGCGCAGGCTGACGACGGGCTGCAGTTCGGCATCACGTGTCAGGGCGCTAACGAGCGCGCGGATCTCATCGGGTACGCCGCCGCCGGCGTCGGGCACCCGCACCTCGTCGCGAGTGCCCGCGTCGGCCCCCTCGACGGGCAGCTTCAGGTGCCAGCCTGCATCGGAGCCCCCTGAGCGGCGCCGGAGCGTCACCTTCCAGCGGAACAGGCGCAGGTCAGGGGTGTCGTAGTAGGTCGCGTGCAAGACGACCGGGGTGCCGGCCTCGACCGTCGACACCGAGGGGCAGCGGTCCGCCAGGTCGGGAATCTCGAAGGCGTCACCGACTCGGAGCTTGCGCTCGACCTCGCGATGCGTCGTCGTCATGCCAGGCTGCCGCGGCGCTGGTGCACCGCGATGAGCGTCTCCTGCAGGTCGCGGAGCGGGCGTCCTTCGTCGTCGAACGCCCGCCGCTTCCAGGTGCCATCGGAGCGAAGATCCCATGCGGCGGTCTCGGGCTCGAGGGCAAGGTCGAAGAGGGCGTCGATCTCGTGGATATGGCTGGGCAACTTGAGGCTGACGAGTGACTCGACACGACGGTCGAGATTGCGGTGCATGAGGTCGGCCGATCCGATCCACACCTCGGTGTCGCCCCCGTTGGCGAATTCGTAGGCGCGGGAGTGCTCCAGGAAGCGACCGAGGATGCTGATGACCTCGATGTTGTCGCTGAGCCCTGGCACGCCCGGACGCAGTGCGCAGATGCCGCGAACCCAAACCTTGACCGGCACGCCTGCCTGGGATGCGCGATAGAGCGCATCGATGATGCGCTCGTCGACAATCGAGTTGCACTTGAATCGGATGCCCGAGGGGCGGCCTTCGCGCTGGTGCTCGATTTCGCGCTCGATGCGCTGGATCAGCCCCGACCTGATCGAGTGGGGGGCCACCAGGAGTCGGTGGTAGTCGGTGTTCATGGAGTAGCCCGAAAGCACGTTGAATAGGTCGGCGACGTCTTCGCCCACCTGCTCGTCGCAGGTGAAGAGCCCGAAGTCTTCGTAGAGACGCGCGGTTTTGGGGTGGTAGTTGCCCGTGCCGATGTGGCAGTAGCGCCGCAGTCGATCGCCGTCGTCGCGGACGACGAGCGAGAGCTTGCCGTGGGTCTTCAGGCCGACAAGACCGTAGACCACGTGGACGCCGGCCTCCTCGAGCTTGCGGCCCCAGTCGATATTGGCCTGCTCGTCAAAGCGCGCCTTGATCTCGACCAGCGCGAGCACCTGCTTGCCCTCACGCGCGGCCTCGATGAGCGCCTTGACGATTGGCGAATCACCGCTCGTGCGATAGAGGGTCTGCTTGATGCCGAGCACATGGGGATCGACGGCCGCCTGCTCGAGGAAGAGTTGCACGCTCGTGGAGAAGGAGTCGTAGGGGTGGTGCACGAGCACGTCGCTCTCGCGCACGACAGCCATGATGTCGGGAGCGGACGCGGATTCGACCTCCGCCAGCTCGCGACTGGTCTTGGGGACGAAGCCCGGCTGCTTCAGGTCGTCACGGTCGACGCCGTAGAGCGACCACAGGCCCGTGAGGTCGAGGGGGCCCGGCAGGCGAAAGACCTCGGGCTCGCTGACGCCGAGCTCCTCGATGAGGAGTTCGAGCACATGTGGATCGATCGAGCTCTCCACCTCGAGTCGCACCGGGGGGCCGAAGCGGCGTCGGGACAGCTCGCGCTCGAGTGCCTTGAGGAGGTTTTCGGCGTCGTCTTCCTCGACCTCGACGTCCTCGTTGCGCGTGACTCTGAAGGTGTGGTGCTGCAGGACGTCCATGCCCGGGAAAAGGTCGTCGAGGTGCGCCGCGATGATGTCCTCGAGCGGCACGAAGCGCTGTGCATCGACGGAGACGAAGCGTGGCAGCAGTGGCGGCACCTTCACACGCGCAAAGAGTTCGGTGCCGGTGACAGGATTGCGTACGACGACGGCGAGGTTGAGCGACAGGCCGCTGATGTAGGGGAATGGGTGGCTTGGGTCGACCGCAAGCGGCGTCAGGATCGGGAAGACGCGCTGGTCGAAGAACACGTCGAGCTCTGCGCGCTCGGACGCCGAGAGATCCTCCCAGCGCAGGATCTCCACCCCTTGCGCCGCTAGCGCCGGGCGGACCTCATCTCGGAAGAGAACCGCCTGCTGCAGCTGCAGGAGGTGGGCCCGGGCCCAGATGCTCTCGAGGACCTCACGGGGGGTCATTCCGCTGGCCGCGCGTACGGCGATGCCGGTGGCGATCCGGCGCTTCAGGCCGGCCACCCTGACCATGAAGAACTCGTCGAGGTTGCTCGCGAAGATCGCCAGGAACTTGGCGCGGTCGAGCACCGGGAGCTCGGGATCCTCGGCAAGTTGCAGGACCCGCTCGTTGAAGGCCAGCCACGACAGCTCGCGGTCGAGGAATCGATCGGCGGGCAGGGGCCCCTCGGTGGCCTCGACCTCGGCAAAGGCGGCGTCGTCGCGCTCGACCTCGGCCTGGGGGAGGCGTGCCTGGGGGGCGTCGGTGGACATGCCAGCCATGATCCCACAGGTCACTCAGGCACCAGCAGGAGATAAGGAAACAGTCAGTGACCGCTCAGCGACGAAAGAGGACATCGGTGTCCCAGCGTGTGAAGCCGAGCTCCTCGTAGAGCCGAATTGCGGCGGCGTTGTCGGCGTCGACGTAGAGCATTGCCTGGGTCAGCCCGCGCGACCGCAATTGATGGAGGCCGGCAAGAAGCAGGGCTCGGCCCAGCCCCGTGCCGCGCTGGCTCGGCGAGACGCCGATGACGTAGACCTCGCCGATGGGCTCGTGCGCGTGGCCGTGGGGATGCACGTGGTCGTCTTCGCCGGGTGGGTGGTGATGGTGGGCGCCGTGCACCTTGGTCCAGTGGAAGCCGGCAAGCTCGCCATCTGGGGTCTCGGCGAGCAGGAAGCCCGTGGGGTCGAACCACGACTCCGCCATCCGCTGCTCGAGGTCCTCCGCCGTCCAGTTGCCCTGGTCGGGCAGGGCCGCGAAGGCGGCGGCGTTGAGCGACAGCCACGCCTCGTCGTCCATGTCCGGAAGGAACGTGCGCAGCGTGATGCCGTCCGGGAGCTCCGCCGGTGGCAGGCTGGCCAGGAGGGACCGGCGCATCTGCCACAGCACGCGGGTGCGCTCGAAACCCATCGACGTGGCCAGTGCCTGGGCGCCGGTGCCTTCGCCATGTGCCCACAGCCG
>JBJTIQ010000124.1:0-3754 GCA_046095085.1 Actinomycetota bacterium
GCCCCAAGCGGGGTCGTCGGCTCCCATCGGTGCTCACGGTCGACCAGGCCGTTCAGCTCCTGGATCTTGCCGCCACCGTGGCCGACGATCCCGTGGGGCTTCGCAACGCCGCCATGCTCGAGGTGCTCTACGCCAGCGGCATCCGGGTCAGCGAGCTCGTGGGGCTCGACGTCGGTGATGTCGACGAGGCTCGGCACACGCTGCGCGTGCTGGGCAAGGGCGGCAAGGAACGCGTCGTGCCCGTGGGCTCGCCCGCACTCAACGCGGTCGACCGCTGGCGTCACGACGGGCGACCGAGCCTGGCCTGCGACGCCTCGGGTGCCGCTCTGTTTCTCGGAGCTCGTGGGCGCCGCATAGATCCGCGCGCGGTGCGCGAGGTCGTGCATCGCTTCGTACGCGAGGTGCCGGGGGCACCCGATATCGGGCCGCACGGCCTGCGGCACTCGGCGGCCACGCACGTGCTCGAGGGAGGGGCTGACCTACGCGCCGTGCAGGAGATCCTGGGCCACGCGAGCCTGGCGACGACGCAGGTCTACACACACGTGTCGGTCGAGCGGCTGCGGTCGACATTCGAGCAGGCTCACCCGCGGGCATAGGGCTTCAAGACGATTGGCCGACGCAGCAGCAGTAGTGGATCGGCGTATGACGATCCACGCTTGAGGCCCCAGTGCAGGCAACGACAATGGGTACCCCGAGTATCGAGACTGCCGATGACCTCACCCGCACTCACGATGTCGCCGACCGCGACCGCTGGCCGTACCCCCTCGTAGGTGGTGCGCCACCCGCTGCCGAGTCCGGCGATGGCAGTCGCGTGCTCGATCGAGATCACGAATCGACGCGCCAGGGGCCCGGCGTAGACCACGCGACCCGGGCCGGCTGAGCGCACCACGGCACCCGGGTCGGCCGCCAGGTCGACTCCCCGGTGGCCCGGTGCCCAGGCGACCGCCGGCGGCACGAACGGGCGCTCGACGACCAGCGGGGGCGGAAGGGGTGCCTGCCAGGCGACGGCGGCGAGCACGAGGGCGGCGATCACCGGGCCACCGTCGCCCGAGGGTGCCCGGTCAGGCCGCCGGATCCCCCGATCCGTGGAGGGACGGGTGGGAGGCGCCCTGTGGACAGCCCACCCCCGCGGATCCCGTAGACTCCTCCACCGGTCCGGATTGGCTCGGCGGTGGGCAGCAGCCCCCGTCGGACCAGATCGGATACATCGCGTGTCCCGACCCCACAGGGGGAAGGCCGTCGGTCCCGGCTCGCCGGGCACAGGCCGCGTGGGGCACCAGGGGTAGTCGCCACCCGGCGCCTGCCGACAACCGACAGCGGTGGGTTCGCCCCACCGCGCAAAGGAGTGCCTCCATGGCCGTCGTGACGATGCGCCAGTTGCTCGAGAGCGGTGTCCACTTCGGCCACCAGACCCGACGCTGGAATCCCAAGATGAAGCGCTTCATCTTCACCGAGCGCAATGGCATCTACATCATCGACCTGCAGCAGTCGCTGTCCTACATCGACCGCGCCTACGAGTTCGTCAAGGAGACCGTCGCCCGCGGTGGCACGGTGCTCTTCGTCGGCACCAAGAAGCAGGCTCAGGAGCCCATCGCCCAGCAGGCCTCGCGCGTGGGCATGCCCTACGTCAACCAGCGTTGGCTCGGCGGCATGCTCACCAACTTCTCGACCGTGCACAAGCGGTTGCAGCGCCTGAAGGAGCTCGAGGCCATCGCGAGTGACCCCGCGTCGGCCAGCATGACCAAGAAGGAGCTGCTCACCCTCGACCGCGAGCGCGTGAAGCTCGACCGCACCCTCGGCGGCATCCGCGACATGGCCAAGCTCCCCAGTGCCGTGTGGGTCATCGACTCCAACAAGGAGCACATCGCCGTCGGTGAGGCCCGCAAGCTGGGCATCCCGGTCATCTCGATCCTCGACACCAACTGCGATCCCGACGACATCGACTTCCCGATCCCCGGCAACGACGACGCCATCCGCTCGGTGACGCTGCTCACCCGCGTGATCGCCGACGCCGTGGCCGACGGCCTCATGGCCCGCGCCGGACGCGCGCGCACCGAGGGTGACGATGCCCCGGTGGTTGCCGCCGACGAGCCGCTCGCCGAGTGGGAGCAGGAGCTCCTCGCCGGCGGTGCGGCCGAGGCGGTCGAGGTCGTCGAGGTCGTCACCGAGGCCCCCCAGGCCTGATCGCTCCACCCGGAGCAACCCACCCACGCGGCGAACGCCGCGGCCCACCGCGCGCCCTGACGGTCGCGCTCACGAGCACGAAGGAATGGACATGTCGAACATCACGGCCGCTGACGTGAAGAAGCTCCGCGACCTCACGGGCGCGGGGATGATGGAGTGCAAGAAGGCGCTGGAGGAGTCCGGCGGCGACATCGACAAGGCGATCGAGTCGCTGCGCATCTCCGGCGCGGCGAAGGCCGCCAAGCGCGGTGCCGAGCGCACGACGAGCAACGGACTCGTCGTGTCCCGGGACAACGCCATGGTCGAGTTGCTGTGCGAGACCGATTTCGTGGCCAAGAGCGAGGACTTCCAGGCGCTCGCCGGCACGATCGTCGCGACCGCCAGCGACATGCAGATCGGCGACTCGTCGCTGCTGTCGGTGACGATGACCGACGGGCGCACCGTCGAGCAGGCCATCTCCGATCTCGCCGGCATCATCGGCGAGAAGCTGGAGCTCGGCCGCGTTGCGCTGCTCAAGGCGCCCGTGGCGCCCTACATGCACCGCCGGGCCTCCGACCTGCCGCCGCAGGTCGGTGTGCTGGTGTCCTATGAGGGAAGCGACGAGGCTGCGCGTGGCGCCGCGATGCAGGTGGCGGCCATGCGGCCCTCCTATGTCTCCCGTGACGACGTCCCGGAGGATGTCGTGGCCAATGAGCGGCGCATCGCCGAGGCGACCGCCAAGGAGGAGGGCAAGCCCGAGGCGGCCCTGCCCAAGATCGTCGAGGGACGGCTGCAGGGCTTCTACAAGGACTCGTGTCTGCTCGAGCAGCCCTCGGTGCAGGACTCCAAGCAGTCGGTCGCGCAGGTCCTCCAGGCAGCGGGCACGACGGTGACGGCGTTCGCGCGCTTCGAGGTCGGGCAGAGTTAGCCTGCCGTCGTAGGGCAGACTGCGCACCAGACCGCCGCGTGCGGTCCCGAGGAGGTCGGATGGCTGGCCAGGGCTCGGCGGCAGATGCCGCCCGGGTGGTCCAGCCTTCCCTCGAGGGCACCATTGACACCTGGCCCGAGGCACCCGATGCCGGCTGGGGGAGGGTGCTGCTGAAGTTGTCGGGCGAGGCATTCGCCGGTGGCGGCGACCTCGGCGTCGATCCCGACGTCGTGCAGTCGATCGCCCGGCAGATCGCCGGCATCGTGCGCGAGGGCACGGAGGTGGCCGTCGTCATCGGCGGCGGCAACTACTTCCGCGGCGCGCAGTTGTCTCAGCGGGGCATGGACCGCGCGCGCGCCGACTACATGGGCATGCTCGGCACCGTCATGAACTGCCTCGCCTTGCAGGACTTCCTCGAGAAGCAGGACGTCGACACCCGGGTGCAGACGGCCATCACCATGGGCCAGGTCGCCGAGCCCTACGTGCCGCGCCGCGCCATCCGCCATCTCGAGAAGGGCCGCGTCGTCATCTTTGGCGCCGGCCTCGGCGCGCCGTACTTCTCGACCGACACCACGGCCGCCCAGCGAGCGCTCGAGACCGGAGCCGAAATCGTCCTGATGGCCAAGGCCGTCGACGGCGTCTATGACTCCGACCCGCGGGCCA
>JBJTIQ010000125.1:0-4160 GCA_046095085.1 Actinomycetota bacterium
TTCTTGCCGCCGCCGGCGCCGAATCCGGGCATGCCCGGCATTGCCGGCATGCCCTTGCCACCGCGCATCTGGCGCATCATCTTCTGGGCTTCGCCGAAGCGCTCGACCAGCCCGTTGACATCGCTGACCTGCGTGCCCGAACCGCGCGCGATACGGGCACGCCGCGAGCCGTTGAGGATCTTTGGCTCGCGACGCTCCTCGGGAGTCATCGACTGGATGATCGCCGCCACCCGATCGAGATCCTTGTCGTCGACCTGGTCGAGCTGGGCTTTCATGTCGCCCATGCCGGGCAGCATGCCGAGGATTTTGCCGAGCGAGCCCATCTTCTTGACCGCCTGCATCTGGCCCAGGAAGTCCTCGAGGGTGAAGTCCTCTCCCTGCGAGACCTTGCGGGCCATGCGCTCGGCCTCGTCGGCGTCGAACGCGCGCTCGGCCTGCTCGATGAGCGTGAGGACGTCGCCCATGTCGAGAATGCGCGACGCCATGCGATCGGGGTGGAAGGCCTCGAAGTCCTCGAGCTTCTCGCCCGTGGAGGCGAAGAGGATCGGCCGGCCGGTCACGGTGACGATGGACAAAGCGGCACCGCCCCGGGCATCACCGTCGAGCTTAGTGAGGACGACGCCGTCGAATCCGACACCCGACTCGAACTCCTCGGCCGTGCGCACGGCATCTTGGCCGATCATCGCGTCGACGACGAGCAGCACCTCATCGGGATTGACCGCGTCGCGGACGTCGCGCAACTGCTGCATGAGCTCGGCATCGATCGCGAGTCGGCCCGCGGTGTCGACGATGACGATGTCGCGCAGGTCGACGGTGGCCCGCTGCACGGCGTCGCGCGCAACTCTCACCGGATCGCCGACACCATTGCCCGGCTCGGGGGCAAACACCGGCACGCCCGCGCGCTCACCGACGATGCGCAGCTGATCGACCGCGTTGGGGCGCTGCAGGTCGGCCGCGACCAGCATCGGCGCGTGCCCTTGCTCGCGCAGGTGGCGCGCGAGCTTGCCGGCGAGAGTGGTCTTACCCGCGCCCTGAAGGCCCGCGAGCACGATCACCGTCGGAGGTTGCTTTGCGAACCTCAGTCGCCGCGTCTCACCACCGAGGATGGCGACGAGCTGCTCGTGGACGATCTTGACGACCTGCTGTGCGGGGTTGAGGGCACCGCTGACCTCGGCGGACATCGCCCGCTCCTTAACGGCAGCGCAGAACTCGCGGACCACCGGGAGCGCGACGTCGGCGTCGAGAAGGGCGATGCGAATCTCGCGAACGGTCTCGTCGATGTCGGCCTCGGACAGCCGGCCCTTGCCGCGCAGGTTGCGGAAGGTCGCCGACAGGCGATCGGACAGGCTGGCGAACATCGGGTCCTCGAGGTCTGGGCCCGGGAGCCCGGGCACCCCGACAGACTAATGGGGGGCGGGATCCAGGGCCTCGAGCACGGTCGCCACGATGCGCGCGCGATCGGCTGAATCGATACGACTGCCGTCGGGGCGGCGTACGTAAAACACGTCGATGACTTCCGAGCCCAAAGTGGCCACGCGAGCCGCCGTGATGAAGGCGCCGGCTGAGGTCACCGCCGCGCTCACCCGGCACAGAAGCCCCGGCTGATCGTGGGCACGCACCTCCAGGACGTCGGCCGCCGACGCCGCACCGGTGACGAAGTCGACGCGCGCCGGCGCGCTCGGTCCGCGCGGCGGCTGGTGACGTGCCGCCAGCCGTGCGGCCACGTCGAGGGTGCCATCGAGGGCGCGCTGCAGGTCCTGTCGCAAGGCCTCCTCGACCGGCGGCTCGCCGTAGAGCGGATGCACGACCCACGCACTCACCGCGCGCGCCCGTACCGTCTGGGTGTCGGCCGAGCGCACCTCCAGTCGATTCAGGGCCAGCACTCCGGCGATGTCGGCGAGCAGTCCGGGCCGGTCGTCGGCCGCGACGATGACCTGCGTGGACGCCTCTCCCGCCGTGAGTCGAAGCTGCAGCCCGGGAGCCTCCACGAGGGCAGCGTGGACGAGCGCGACCTGCGGCTCATCCGGCACGCTCTCGCCGGCCAGGCTGGCCCGGGTGCGCGCCACGAGGTCGTCGATCAGTCCGGCCTTCCACTCGCTCCACGCCGCTGGTCCCGTCGCGAGCGCGTCAGACTCTGTGAGGGCATGCAGCAGATCGAGCGTGCGGCGGTCCCCGACCGCGTCGGCGACCGCCTTGATGGTTACGGGATCGTCGAGGTCTCGTCGCGTCGCCGCCTCGGGTAGCAGCAGGTGATGGTCGACGAGTGCGCAGAGGACGTCGGTGTCGTGAGCGTCGAATCCCAGGCGCGGTGCGAGGTCGGCCACGATAGCCACGCCAACTTCGGTGTGGTCCCCTGGGCGAGCCTTGCCGATGTCGTGTAGCAGAGCTCCGACCAGCAGTAGGTCTGGCCGTTCGACGCGGCGTACGCGCTCACCGGCGTGAGCGGCGGCCTCGATGAGGTGACGATCCACGCGGTAGACGTGGAGGGGATTGCGCTGAGGCGCACCGCGCACCGGACCCCATTCGGGAATGAGTCGCTCGATCAGCCCAACGCGGTCGAGCGCCTCCCAGACGGGAATCAGCGCTGGGCCGGCGCCGAGCAGTGACACGAGGGATTCGCGCGCGTCCTCGGGCCACGGCACCGGCATGGGCGCCGACTCCTCCGCCAGGCGGTGGACGGCGGCGGGCGAGATGGGCAGGCCCGCCTGTGCCGCCGCGGCAGCTAGACGCAGCACCAGCACCGGATCGCGGTCGGGCCGGGACTCGGTGGCCAGGACCACTTCACCGTCATGCACCACGACGCCGTCGGCGAGAGGGGTGCGCTCCGGTCCCGACCGGCGCATGCGCCGTCGCAGTGCACGAACCCCGGTGTCGCGAGTCAGGCGGCCGACCCGGTGCCAGGTGATCTCCGCGGCGTATGCCACGACGCGGGCAGCGTCGGACACGAGCCGAAGGAGGTCATCCGCGTCGGCGACACCCAGATGTTCGGCCACGCGATCCTGGTCCTGCAGGCGCAGTACATCGCTGGGCCGGCGATCCCCACCGAGTGCCTCGTCATGCAGCGCATCGCGCACATCAAGCAACGTCTCATGGGCCTGATCGAGCCCCTGGTGCGGCACATCGGTCACCCAGGAGGCCGCGACCGCGCGCAAGACGGTGACATCGCGCAGGCCACCGAAGGACTCCTTGATATCGGGCTCGATCAGGTCGGCCAGGTCGCCGTAGCGGACGCGTCGATGATCAACCGTCTCACGCAACTCAGCCAGCCGACTGCGTGCAAGCGCGCGCCAGTCACCCAGGATGGATGATCGCAATCGGGCGGCAAGGTCGTCGTCGCCGGCGATGCAGCGCATATCGAGCAGGCCGAGCATCACCTTGAGGTCGCTGGCCGCCATGCGGCGCGCATGCGGCACGGTGCGCACGCTGTGATCGACCTTCACGCCGCTGTCCCAGATGGGGTACCACAGACGATCGGCAACCTCTCCGATCGAGGACTCGGCACGCTCGGGCACGAGCAGGAGCAGATCGAGATCGCTGCCCGGAGTGAGCTCGCCGCGGCCATAGCCGCCGACGGCGATGAGTGCACAGCCGTCGGCGCCTGATTCGGTGAAGACACCCGATAGCCACTGGTCGGTTAGCTCGACGAGCGCGCGCCGACGCGCCGCGAACTGCCCGTGGGCCGACTGCCCCAGGAGTTCGCGACGCGCCTCGCGGTACGCACTCGCCTGCACGATCAGATCGCGTCCACTCCGCGTTCGTCGGTGCGCACGCGCACGATGCTTTCGACGGGCACCACCCAGACCTTGCCATCACCAATCTTGCCGGTCTTGGCGGCCGACACGATGGCGTCGACGACCGCGTCGACATCGGCATCGTCGACGACGATCTCGACGCGCACCTTCGGCACCAGGTCGACGGTGTATTCGGCTCCGCGGTAGACCTCGGTGTGGCCACCCTGGCGACCGAAGCCACTGGCCTCGCTGACGGTCATGCCGCGCACGCCACGCTCCTCGAGAGCAGTCTTGACGTCCTCGAGCTTGAACGGCTTGATGATTGCGGTGACGAGCTTCATCTACCTCTCCCCTCCGTGCGAGTGGTGACCGACGCCGGCGAATACCCCGCCGCCGCCCGAATCCCCGAGTTCGTAGGCCGACTCGGCG
>JBJTIQ010000126.1:0-4611 GCA_046095085.1 Actinomycetota bacterium
TCGAGGCGGGCCGTCGTACGCGCGGCCCCCGCGTCGGTGCCGCCGCCGGGCTCGGTCAGCCCGAAGGCTCCCAGCATCTCGCCGCTGACGAGCTGCGGCAGCCACTGCCGCTTCTGCTCGTCGGTGCCGTAGCGGTAGATCGGCATGGCGCCGAGGCTGACCCCGGCCTCCAGCGTGATCGCGACCGAGGAGTCGACGCGAGCGATCTCCTCCAGTGCCAGGCACAGCGCGAAGTAGTCGCCGCCCATGCCGCCGACGTCCTCGGGGAAGGGTAGGCCGAAGAGACCGAGCTCACCCATCTGCCGCACGATGTCGTAGGGGAAGGTGTGCGCCTCGTAGTGCTCGGCGATGACCGGGGCGATCACGTCGCGGGCGAACGCCGCCACCGACTTCTGCAGGTCGACGTATTCATCGGGCAGGCGGTGATCCATCTCATTCCTCCACTTGATCGACGGCGACGAGGACCTCGTCGAGGCGTACCTGATCTCCCGCCGCTACCGCGACGGCGGTCACGACCCCGCTCGCCGGGGCGCGCAGCGAATGCTCCATCTTCATGGCCTCCACGACGGCGACCACGGCGCCCGCCTCGATGGCGTCGCCGACGCCCACCGGCACGGAGACGACGGTGCCCGGCATGGGGCTGCGCGCCTGCCACGAGGCGCTGGGCCCGTCACCCCGCACCTGGCGGATCCGGCGCTCGACCGGGCGCGAGACACGCAAGCGTCGATTGACCCCCCGCGCATGCAGCCACACCTCGTCATCGCGCCGGTGCGCGATCACGTCGTCGGGCAGAGCGTCCGCGCCACTGACGCTCACGGCCACGCCGTCGATGTCGACGGTGTGACTCGCCGGACCACCGAGTCGCCATGCATCGCCGGCCAGCCACGGGTCATCGCGATGCTCCGCCCGGCAGGCGATGGCCGCCCAGCGTCGCGTCTGGTCATCGGATGCCGACGGATGCCAGGCGCTCGCGAAGCGATCGACGAGCCTGGTGTCGAGGTCGCCCTTCACCACCGCACCGTCGGCCAGGAGATCGCGCAGGAACTCCAGGTTGGTCGTCACGCCGAGCGCGACCGTGCGCGCGAGGCCCTCGCGCAGCCGGTCGAGTGCCTCCTGGCGGGTCGGCGCGCTGGCGATCACCTTGGCCAGCATGGGGTCGTATCCGGTGCCCACGTGAGTGGACGTCGTCACGCCGGCATCGACCCGCAGGTCATCGGGCGGCGACCACGCCAGCAGGGTGCCGCCCGTGGGCAGGAAGTCGCGCGCCGGATCCTCGGCGTAGACGCGGGCCTCGATCGCGTGGCCGCTGGCACGGACATCGGCCTGGGTGAAGTCCAGCGGCTCCCCCGCGGCGACGCGCACCTGCCACTCGACAAGATCGAGCCCTGCTACTACCTCCGTCACCGGATGCTCGACCTGCAGCCGGGTGTTCATCTCCAGGAATGCGAAGCCCGACGGGTCGTCGCCGGGTACGACGAATTCGACCGTGCCCGCACCGACGTAGTCGACCGCCTGCGCCAGGCGCACGGCCGATGCGCACAGTGCCTCGCGCGCCGCATCGTCGAGGAACGGCGACGGGGCCTCCTCGACCACTTTCTGGTGGCGGCGCTGCAGCGTGCACTCGCGCTCGCCGAGGTGGACGACGTGGCCGTGCGCATCGGCCAGGATCTGCACCTCGATGTGGCGGGGCCGGTCGACATAGCGCTCGACCAGGAGGGTGCCGTCGCCGAACGCCGCCCGGGCGACACGGCGGGCGCTGTCGATGGCCCCCTGCACGTCGTCGCCGTCACGGACCACGACCATGCCCTTGCCGCCACCGCCAGCGGAGGGCTTGATGAGGGCGGGGAAGCCGATGTCGGTGATGGCGGCCGCCAGCGCAGCGTCGTCCATGCCGGAATCGTGGCGACCGGGCACGACCGGCACCCCGGCGGCGATGGCCGTGCGCTTGGCCGCGATCTTGTCGCCCATCCCCTCCAGTGCGGCCACCGGCGCCCCGATGAACGCGATGCCGGCATCGGCGCAGGCGCCGGCAAATGCGGCGTTCTCCGACAGGAAGCCGTAGCCCGGGTGCACCGCCTGACTGCCTGTCGCGAGCGCTATCTCGACGATTCGATCGATATCGAGGTAGCCGCGGTCGGAGTCCAACAGCACGGCACGGTCGGCGAGCGAGACGAACGGCATGTCAGCGTCCGCGGGCGTGTAGACGACGACGGACTCGATGTCCATGCGCTGCAGGGTGCGCATGATGCGCGCGGCGATCTCGCCGCGGTTGGCCACGAGCACGGTGTCGAACACGGCCACTACATCCGGAAGACGCCGTAGGAGACCGGCGGCAGCGGCGCCTGTGCCGACGCGGCCAGCGCCAGGCCCAGGACGCGCCGGGTCTCGCGCGGATCGATGATGCCGTCGTCCCACAGGCGGGCCGTGGCGTAGTAGGGATCGCCCTGGGTCTCGTACTGCGCGCGGATGGGCTCGGTGAACGCCGCCTCCTCCTCGCTCGACCACGCCTCCCCGCGCGACTCGGCCTGATCACGGCGCACCGTGGCGAGGACGGCCGCTGCCTGGTCGCCGCCCATCACCGAGATGCGGGCGTTGGGCCACATCCACAGGAAGCGCGGCGAATAGGCCCGGCCGCACATGGAGTAGTTGCCGGCACCGAACGACCCGCCGATGACAACGGTGAACTTCGGCACGCGCGCGCACGCGACCGCCGTGACCATCTTGGCACCGTGCTTGGCGATGCCGCCGGCCTCGTAGTCCTTGCCGACCATGAAGCCGGTGATGTTCTGCAGGAAGACCAGCGGGATCTTGCGCTGGTCGCACAGCTCGATGAAGTGCGCACCCTTCTGCGCCGACTCGGAGAAGAGAATGCCGTTGTTGGCCACGATTCCGACAGGGTGGCCGAGGATGCGCGCGAATCCGGTGACCAGGGTGGTGCCGAACTCCGCCTTGAACTCGGTGAAGTCGCTGCCGTCGACGAGGCGCGCGATGACCTCGCGCACGTCGTAGGGGGTGCGGAGGTCGCCGGGGACGATGCCGAGCAGGTCGTCGATCGGGTAGGCCGGATCGCGCGTGGGCAGCACCTCCCAGGGCGGTGCAGCGGGCGGGGGCAGGGTGGCCACGATCTCGCGCACGATCCGCAGGGCGTGGGGATCGTCGTCGGCGAGGTGATCGGCAACGCCGGAGATCCGCGCGTGCACCTCTCCCCCGCCGAGTTCCTCCGCTGACACGACCTCGCCGGTCGCGGCCTTCACCAGTGGCGGGCCGCCTAGGAAGATCGTGCCCTGGTCACGCACGATGACCGCCTCGTCGCTCATGGCCGGCACGTAGGCGCCGCCGGCCGTGCACGACCCCAGCACCGCGGCGATCTGCGGGATGCCCATCGACGACATCGTCGCCTGGTTGTAGAAGATGCGGCCGAAGTGGTCGCGGTCGGGGAAGACATCGTCCTGCATGGGCAGGAACGCTCCGCCGGAGTCGACGAGGTAGATGCACGGCAGCCTGTTGTCGCGCGCGATCTCTTGTGCGCGCAGGTGCTTCTTCACGGTCATCGGGTAGTAGGTGCCGCCCTTGACGGTCGCGTCGTTGGCGATGATCACGCACAGGCGGCCGCTCACCATGCCGAGCCCGGCGATCACGCCGGCTGCGGGTGCCTCGTCGCCGTACATTCCCTCGGCGGCCAGCGGAGCGATCTCGAGGAACGCCGTACCGTCGTCGAGCAGCATCTCGACGCGATCGCGCGGCAGGAGCTTGCCGCGCTCGAGGTGGCGCTGGCGGGCTGAGTCAGGGCCGCCGCGGGCGGCGCGCTGCCGCCGGGCGGCGAGGTCATCGGCCAGGGCGGTGTTGGCGGCCACGTTGGCCCCCCACGAGGAGCGGTCGGCCCGCGATTCCAGCAGCATCCGCCCTCCTAGTTAACGATCGTTAACTTTACTCCACGGCAGGGGCGTTGGCAAGGGCGGACAGAGCCATGGCGCGCAGCAGGCCGGACATCTCCGGGCGCGACAGCCGGGCACTGTGCGGGGTGGAGTTGATGAGACCGAAGGCCGCATGGGCCGACGCGCGGGCGCGCTCGGGCGACATCTCGGGTCGCTCCCCCACGAGCGCATCGACCCACAGCGAGACGTACTGCGCCTGCAGGCGCCGCACCGCACGCCGATCGGCGTCGGGCATCGCATCGAGGTCGCGTGCCTGCACATCGATCAGGTCGGGGTGGTCGAGCGCGAAGTCGACGTGGAAGTCCACGAGCGTGCGCAGCGCCTGCGATGGCGTGCGCGCGGAAGCGACGCGTTCGCGCCCTCCGGCGAGAAGACGCTCGCTGATATCGATGAGCATCGCCGACAGGATGGCTTCCTTGCCTGGGAAGTAGCGGTAGAGCGCGGGTCCGCTGACGCCGGCGGCCGCACCGAGCTCGTCCATGGACACGCCGTGGAATCCGTTGCGGGCAAACAGCTCGGAGGCCGTCTGCAGGATCTCCGCGCGGCGGTCCTCCCCCGACTTGCGTGCCATGGCTACGACAGGCCGAGGACCTGGACGAGGACCCGCGCCGGGCGGCCGCCGGACTCCAGCGCAACGGCGAGCGCTCCGGGCACGTCGACGTCGTCGAGCAGCCGC
>JBJTIQ010000127.1:0-4765 GCA_046095085.1 Actinomycetota bacterium
ATGCGGCCGTGCTCGAAGAGCGCGGTCGCGAGATTGCCGAGCATGAGGCGCTCGTGTGCCGGCCCGCCCCCGAGGCGGGGGCCCTTCGTCGGCGTAGGCATGTCCAGACTCCTTGCTGCGGGTGGCCAGTCGGTTAGAGCTGCTCGTCCTCGGCGTAGCCGAGGTCGTCGTCATCGTCTTCGTCGCTGAAGTAAACGGCTGCACCGGGATCGAATCCGGGCGGGCTGTCCTTGAGGGCGAGGCCCAGGGTCACCAGCTTGACCTTGACCTCATCGATCGACTTCGCGCCGAAATTGCGAATGTCGAGCAGGTCGGCCTCGCTGCGGCCAATGAGCTCACCCAACGTGTGGATGCCCTCGCGCTTGAGGCAGTTGTAGGAGCGAACCGTGAGGTCGAGCTGCTCGATGGGCGTGGAGAGCTGCTCGGCCACGAAGGCGTCGGCAGGCGACGGGCCGATATCGATGCCCTCGGCATCGACGTTGAGTTCGCGGGCGAGCCCGAAGAGCTCGACAAGCGTCTTGCCGGCCGAGGCAACGGCGTCGCGGGGCAACATGCACGGCTTGGTCTCGACGTCCAGCACGAGCTTGTCGAAGTCAGTGCGCTGCTCGACGCGGGTGGCGTCGACCTTGTAGGTGACCTTCAGCACCGGCGAGTAGATCGAGTCGACCGGGATGCGGCCGATCTCCTGGCCGGGCTGCTTGTTGAGGTTGGCCGAGACGTAGCCGCGACCGCGCTCGACGACGAGCTCCATCTCGAGCTTGCCCTTGCCATTGAGGGTGGCGATGTGGAGATCGGGGTTGTGGACCTCGACGCCGGCCGGCGGGGCGATGTCGGCAGCGACAACCGCGCCCGGGCCCTGCTTGCGCAGATACATGACGACGGGCTCGTCATGGTCGGAAGACACCACGAGCTGCTTGATGTTGAGGATGAGCTCGGTGACGTCCTCCTTCACGCCCGGGATGGTCGTGAACTCGTGCAGGACGCCGTCGATGCGAATGCTGGTGACGGCGGCGCCGGGGATGGAGGAGAGGAGGGTCCGGCGCAGGGAGTTGCCCAGCGTGTAGCCAAAGCCGGGCTCCAGGGGCTCCAGGACGAAACGCGAGCGGAACTCGCTGATCGGCTCCTCGGAGAGGGTGGGGCGCTGCGTGATGAGCACGTTGTTTCCTTTCGGCGACGACCGCTATTTGACGTCGGGTTGGGGGAAGGGAAGGACTACTTGGAGTAGAGCTCGACGATGAGCTGCTCCTGGACCGGGGTGTCGATGACCTGGCGCGAGGGCAGCGAGTGCACGAGGATCCGCATCTTCGAGGGGATGACCTCGAGCCATGCGGGCACGGGACGCTCGCCAATCTCAGCGTGGGCCACGATGAAGGGAGTCATCTCGCGTGAGCCTGGGCGCACCTCGATGATGTCGTTGGGCTGCACGCGGTAGGACGGAATGTCGACCTTGTGCCCATTGACGGTGAAGTGGCCGTGCCGCACCAGTTGGCGTGCCATGTCGCGCGACTTGGCGAAGCCGGCGCGGTAGACAACATTGTCGAGTCGCGACTCAAGGATGCGCAGGAGGTTGTCGCCGGTCTTGCCCGAACGACGATGCGCCTCCTCGTAGTAGCCGCGGAACTGCTTCTCCAGCACGCCGTAGATGCGGCTTGCCTTCTGCTTCTCACGAAGCTGCAGCAGGTACTCGCTGTCCTTCGACCTGCCGCGGCCATGCTGGCCAGGCGGGTAGGGGCGCTTCTCGAAGGGGCACTTCGGGGATTCGCACTTAGACCCCTTGAGGAAGAGCTTCATCTTCTCCCGGCGGCAGCGCTTGCAGTCCGCGTCGGTGTATCGAGCCATGGTTGTTGGTTCTCCTGTCTCAGACGCGGCGGCGCTTGGGAGGGCGGCACCCGTTGAAGGGCACCGGGGTGACGTCCTGGATGGAGCCCACCTCCAGGCCGGTGGCCTGGAGGGAGCGGATGGCGGTCTCGCGGCCCGAACCCGGGCCCTTGACGAACACATCGACCTTGCGCATGCCGTGCTCCATGGCGCGACGAGCGGCTGCCTCGGCGGCCATTTGCGCAGCGAAGGGAGTCGACTTGCGGCTGCCCTTGAAGCCCACCTGGCCCGAGCTCGACCAGGCGATTACCGCTCCGGTCGGATCGGTGATGGACACGATCGTGTTGTTGAACGTGCTCTTGATGTGGGCATGCCCATGAGCGACGTTCTTCTTTTCCTTGCGGCGCACCTTCTTGGCGCCGGGCTTTGCTCCGGTCTTCGGGGGCATCGTCCTTCTTCTCCTGAGGTCATCGGTCCGCTGGCCGGCGGCAGAGCCGCTCGAGCAGACCCGCGGACTACTTCTTGCCGGCCTTCTTCTTGCCAGCGACGGTCTTGCGGGGTCCCTTGCGGGTACGAGCGTTGGTGTGGGTGCGCTGTCCGTGGACTGGCAGGCCGCGACGATGGCGGATGCCCTGGTAGCAACCGATCTCCACCTTGCGGCGAATGTCGGCGGCCACCTCGCGGCGGAGGTCGCCCTCGACGCGCACGTTGGCCTCGATCCACTCTCGGAGGGCGAGAACCTGGTCGTCGGTGAGGTCGCGGGCCCTCAGGTCCGGGCTGATGCCCGTCGATACCAGGGCTTGCGCGGCGCGGGAGCGGCCAATGCCGTAGATGTATGTGAGCGCGACGGCCATCCGCTTGTCGCGGGGCAGGTCGACGCCGACCAGACGTGCCATGGGTGTCCTCTTCTTCTCATTGCTCGGGAGGTATCGGACGGCACCAGTCCTTCCCACCCGGGAAGGTCCTCGGCCTCTCGTCCGAGGGTGGCGTCCTGTGGCCTGCACGTGCGAGCCTCAGGGGTCGGGTGCCGCTATGGATCGGTGTCGCGGGTTGTCTCCCCTCGGCACCGGCAACGTGTCAGCCTTGGCGCTGCTTGTGGCGCACGTTGTCGCAGATGACCATGACCCGGCCGTGGCGGCGGATCACCTTGCACTTGTCGCAAATCTTCTTCACGCTCGGCTTCACCTTCACCGGAATCCCACCTCACTTGTACCTGTAGACGATGCGACCCCGGGTCAGGTCGTAGGGCGAGAGCTCCACGACAACCCGGTCATCTGGGAGGATCCGGATGTAGTGCATCCGCATCTTCCCGCTGATGTGGGCCAGGACCTTGTGTCCGTTGTCCAGTTCCACGCGGAACATCGCATTGGGCAAGGACTCGGTGATCGTGCCCTCGAGCTCGATCGCGCCGTCCTTCTTTGCCATGCCCTCTGCTTCCGTCCGCTCGGCCTTGCCACGCACGCGTGCGCCCCGCCCAAATGGGAGGGGTGCGGACGAACGGGGAAGCCCGATATCAGCCCCGAAAGCATACGCCTGCGCCCGGATCCCTCCTAATCGGGGGTCGTTTCGCCCGATTTGAGGGGATTACTTGCTCAGCCGCGCATCCACCTGGGTCAGGAAGGAGTCGACGATGCGGGTCTGGCTCGATGCCTGGTACTGGGGGGAGACGAAGACGACCAGGATCGACAGGACGCAGGCCACCAGGGTCGTGGACAGGAGCGCCTGGATCCACTTGTCGCGCGCGGAGGACCCGGCCGGGTAGACCCCGATCGCGATGAGGGTCCCGAGCGAGATGACCAGCCATGGGATGAAGAGGACGGCATTTATCGGGGGCTGCCAGGAGACCCGGTCGAGGTAGGCCACTTCCAACTTCTCCAACTCGCTGCGCAGCTCAGCGACATCGGTGCCCTGTGCCTGCAACTGGTTGAGCAGGACGTTGAATTCGTCGAGGGCGCGAGTGGCCTGGTCCGAGAGGGCGACCGACGGATCGAGTCGCTGCCCATTGGCGAGCACAGACAGCTCGTCATCGCGTACGCCTGTGGCGTACTGCTGCAAGAGCGAATAAGCGGCCTGTTCCTGCGACGGAGCCGCCAAGGCCACGTTGTCGGTGAAGAGGGCCAGGGTGGTGAGTTCGCGAGTCATGCGCTCACTCGCCTGCGACTGGGCTCCCCACAGGGTCACGATCGAGAACGACCCGATGAGCACGAAGACCCCGCCGATGAACCGCAGGCCCGCCGTGCTCACGTTGTCGTTCGACCGGTCGGTTCGATCCTTTTGCAGGACCCACCAGGTGATCGGGACGACCACGGCGAAGGACACGATCACGACCAGCACGATCACGAGAGTGGGACTTGGCATCGGGCAATCCTCTCGACAGGCAGACTAGAGGCGTACGCCGTCCAGCGCGGTCAGCACCCATGGCCCGTCGTCGGTGACGGCGACGGTGTGCTCCCAGTGACTGGCGTGCGAGCCATCGCTGGCGACCACGGTCCAGTCGTCGTCGAGCACGTGGACTCCCGCGTCACCAAGGACCACCATCGGCTCGATAGCCAGCGCCATCCCCGACACCAGGCGAGGGCCCTTGCCCGGACGGCCGTAGTTGGGCACCGCCGGCTCCATATGCATGCGAGATCCGATGCCATGGCCGACGTAGTCCTCGACGATTCCGTACTGCGGTCCTGCGGAGCGGATGGCCAACTCGACGGCATGGCCGATATCAGACAGTCGATTGCCAGGTCGTGCAGCCCTCAAGCCCGCCCACAGGGATTGCTCGGTCACTCGCGACAGCTCAGCGAGGTCGACTGCGACATCGCCGACGAGCACCGTGAGGGCAGCATCGCCGTGCCATCCGTCGACGATCGCGCCACAGTCGACGGACACGACGTCGCCATCGGCAAGCCGTCGCGGGCCGGGTATGCCGTGGACGACCTCGTCGTTGACCGAGACG
>JBJTIQ010000128.1:0-10875 GCA_046095085.1 Actinomycetota bacterium
CGGATTGGTGATGATGCGCGAGCGCATGGCATGCACGAGGTCGAACATCTCCGCCTCGGAGGAGTACGCGCTCTCGTCGACGCCGTAGAGCTTGAGTGCCTTGGGCGTACTCCCGCCGCTCTGGTCGAGGGCGGCGATGAAGCCCTTGCCGGATCCCATGTGCTGGCGCATGTCGATATTCATGAGGCGTTCTCCCGTGCCGGTGGTCAAAGCGACCCTATCGGCAAGCGTTTGCAGGCGGTAGCGGCCCCCGGTCAGTCAGACGTCACCGCGGGCATGTCTGGCAGGCCGTCGCCACGGCGAAGTCGCCAGACGGACGGCACAAGCAGGGCCCCGATGATCCCGGCCGCCGCCACGAGTGCGGCGATGTAGAAGGCCTCCGAGATGGGGATGAACATCAGTAGCGGGCCGGCAAGCGCGAGACCGATGGGCCCGAACATCAGCGAGCCGAAGGCGTCGTACGACGAGACGCGGGACAGGGATTCTGGGGGCACATTGCGCTGGAGCGCGGTGAACCACAGCACCACCATGATCTCCATCGACAGGCCCCAAACGAAGGCAGTCGCCATCACGACGGGCAGTGGCGCTGCCAGGGCAAGGGTGAGAAGCCACGCGGGGAGCGTGAAGCAGACCGCCATGCCGAAGGCAATGGGACGCTCGACCCTGATGCGCGAGGCGATGACGGCACCGACGAGGAAGCCCACGGCCATGGCGCCGAGGACGGCCGACCAGCCGGTCGGGCCGCCGTACACCTCATTGGCCAGCACGGGACCGAGCACCTCCTCGGCACCGCGCATCACCATGACGATGAGACTGAAGGCGAGCACCACCGCGACGATCCAGCGATAGCGGATGAAGCTCTGCCATCCGTCGATGAGATCCCGCACAGGCGACTCGCCAGAGTCATGCGGCCGAGAGAATCGACGCAGACCGAAGACGAGGATGCCGGCGAGGAGGAAGCTCACCGCGTCGAGCACGATTGCCCAGCCCGAGCCGATCGTCGCGACGAGGAGACCGCCGAGCGCGGTGCCGACGATGAAGCCGCCGTTGCCGGCGACCGCGTTGTAAGCGTTCGCGGGCTGCAGCAGCGCGTCGGGCACGACATCGGCGGCGAGGCCGGGGTATGCCGGGTACCACAGGCCTACCAGCACGCCCGCAAGTGCGTTCAGCACCGCCAGCAGCGGCACACTGGCTACGCCGGTGATGAAGGTCAGGCCGATAGCGCCGATGACGGCGGCCATGAGCATGTCGCAGATGCTGATCATGCGCGGCCGACCGACGCGGTCGGCGATGACGCCGCCGATGGGCAGCACCAGGACCACGGGGATCGCCTGCGCGGCCAGCACGATGCTCAGGCCCGTGGGCGAGCCGTCGGGCAGGGCGAGTACGCCGAAGGCGATAGCGATCGGCGCGACGCCGTTGCCGATATTGGAGATGAGTCGTGATCCGAAGAGGCGGCGGTACTCGGGCATTGCCGCCAGGGTCCGCACGCTCACCGGCGGATCCTAGGTCGTGCTACGTCAGCGGCCGTCCCACGGGGATGAGATACAGAGGCTCTTCCCTGTCAGACAGACCTAGTGCGTCAGCCATGCCCGCATCATCGAAGGCGCCGATCGTGACCGCACCCAGACCGAGGGCTGCGGCCGCGAGCAGCAGGTTCTGCGCCGCGTGACCGGCCTCCATCCACATGTAGCGGATCCCGCGATCGGCGTACTTTCCGGTGATGCGACCCGGCACCCCGGTGATGACGACGAGCGCGTACGCGCGGGAGGCGGGTGTGCCGCTCACCGCATCGGCGACGAGCTCCTTGGCCCGGTCGTCGTAGCGCACCTCCACCGAGGATGTGCGGGGCACGTAGTGCAGGACTTCCTCGGGCGTGACGACGTACATCTCGAGTGGGTAGAGCGCACCCGCCGACGGGACGGTGCGCGCACCACCCGGTGTCGACACGCCCTGTGCTGACCACAGCAGCGCGGCAATCTCAGCATCGGTGAGCGGATCGGGTGAGAGATCGCGGACCGACCCCCGCCGACTGATCGCATCAAGCAACTCAGACTCGCCCAGGGCCTCGCCCGACCCGAGGAAGCGCACGGCGTCATGGGGCCACGGGGGGCGCTCGGCGCTGGGGCTGGCCGCTTGCTCGGGAGCGCCAGTGCAGGCGCCGAGGACGAACGCCGCGGCGAGACCGAGGGTGATCGCCCGCCAACCGCGCATGAATCCATTACGCCATCACGGTGGCGTCGACGCCATCCGGTCCGCTCGAGATGGCGATGCGATTGCCCTCGCAATCAGCGAACTCCGCCACGCGGACACCGGGTTCCACCTCCGTCACGGGGTAGAGGACCTGCCCGCCGGCGGCGACTGCCCGGCCGAGGGTGTCCGCGACATCCGGGACGGCGAAGTAGACGCGGGATCCGTCGAGGGAGGGCACGTAGCTCTCGCCATGGGCCAGTGCGCCGACGGCACCCTCGGGCTCGAGGAAGACGGCCATCTCGTGCCCATCGATGACACGGCGCTCCAGTGTCACCCCCAGCACCGCCTCGTAGAACTCCACGGCCCGGGCAAGGTCCAGGACCGGAATTTCGAACCAGACAACGGCCATGGACCCCACCCTAGGTAGGCCGACTCCCCCTTGCCGAAGGAGCGCACCCCCCGCACGATGGAGGGGAGGGGGTGGCCGCATGAAGCCGCTGACGCCGGCCGCACGGCGCCGGATGGACCGCTGGGTCGCCGTTGGTCTGGCTGTAGCGGTGAGCGCGGGGCTCACCGCGCTCATCGGGATCCGTGCCGCGGAGTCCGAGGCCGCCCCTCCCGCTGAGCCCGACGGCGAGCGCGCGGCACTCGATGCATACGCCGAGCAACTCACGCGCGAGGCCGCGCGCCTGCAGGCCTACCGCCAGGAGTTGCGCGACGTCGCCGCCGAGCTCGCACGCGGAGAGGAGGCCGACGTACGCGTGATCGAGCGCATCGCCGAGGAGACGCGGCCTCCGGGTGCGACGAGCGGTCCCAGCACGCTCGATCGCGACACGACGACATGGAGCAGTTGACGATGCAGCGCGCGGAGGTGCGTGGTCAAGCCATGGGCAGTGACCTGCATGTCGTCGTGTGGGCGCCCGCATCGGCCAAGAGACTCGCGGAGCTGGCGGCGCACCGCGTCGAGTTGCTCGAGCAATGCTGGTCACGCTTCCGACCGGACAGCGAGTTAAACCTGCTGCATGCGCGCGCGGGTCACGGCGCCGTCCCGGTGAGCGAGGACCTGCACCGGCTCGTGTCCTCGCTAGTGCAGGCATGGACCTGGAGCGAGGGCGACGTGGACGCGACGGTGCTGGGCGGCATGGTGGCGATGGGCTACGACGCGGACTTCGCGTCGGTCGCCGCCGCGCCGTTGCCACCGGCGTGGCAGCGCGTGCCCGGACAGGGCATGGGGGGCGTGCGCGTGCACGCGGGGGCGGTGGCGCTGCCGCACGGCGTCGGCCTGGACCCCGGAGCGATCGGCAAGGGCCTCGCGGGCGACATCGTTACCACCGAGATAGCTGACGCGGGTGCACGCGCGGTGCTCGTGAGCATCGGTGGCGACGTGGTCACGCACGGCACGCCTCCTGGCACCGGCGCGTGGTGCATCTCCCTGCGCGATGACCGCACCGACGCGCGCGAGGAGATCGGCGTCGTGACGCTGTCCGGCGAGGCGCGCGCGGTCGCCACGTCGTCGACACTACGCAGGCGGTGGTCAGGCCGGCATCACGTGCTGGACCCTCGCACGGGATCACCGCTCGACAGTGACGTCGTCCAGGCCAGCGTCGTCGCGGACTGCGGCTGGCGCGCAGAGGCAGGGGCGACCGTCGCGCTCATGCGCGGCAGCGGAGCTGCGAGGTGGCTCGCCGCGCGCGGATGCCCGGCGCGCCTGCTGGAGCCCGCCCATGCTTGAAGTCGAGATCCCCTGGACCTGGGTGCTCATCCGCGCGACCGGAGTGGCTGCGTGGCTTGCCCTCACCGGCGTCGTCGCGTGGGGCCTCGCGGTGCGCGCGGTCAAGGCCGCGGGCAAGCCCTTCTCGCGGGCGCTGTCGCTGCACCGCTGGCTCGGCACGATCGCTCTCCTGCTCGTCGTCGTGCACATGGCGCTGCTGCTCGTCGACACATACGAGCCCTTCACGATCGTCGAGATCCTCGTGCCCATGGCCGCGACGTGGAAGCCCTTCGCGGTTGCACTCGGCACCGTGGCCTTCTGGCTCATGGTGCCCGCGTGGCTGCTCGGGCGGATGCGCAAGCGCTGGGGTGACCGGTGGTTCCTGCGCGTGCACGCACTCGCCTATGCAGCGTGGCCCCTCGCGACGGCGCACTACGTCCTCGCCGGCACCGACGCTCTCGCGCTGTGGTCGCTCGCGCTGCTCGTCGCAGGCGCGGCCGTGTTCGGCGTGTTGCTGCTCGCGCAGACGCCGCGCGAGCGGGTGACGGCCGACCGCTAGCATCGCGGCGTGATTGACGTCGCGGTGCTACGCGCTGACACCCCTGGCTGCGCCAGCGTCACGCACCTCAACAACGCCGGCTCGGCCCTGCCGCCGCGCGTCGTCACCGACACGGTCGTGGCCCACGTGCGCCGTGAAGAGGGAATCGGCGGCTACGAGGCGCACGCTGAAGCCGCCGATCGCGTCGCCGCGGTCTACGACTCGGTGGCGCGGTTGGTCAATGCGCCGCGTGAGCGCGTGGCGCTCGTGGAATCGGCCACGGCAGCATGGGATCGCGGTCTGCAGGCCATCGCTTTCAGCCAAGACATCGGGCCTGGCGACCGATTCCTGGTGTCCGCGGCCGAATACGCCTCCAACGTCATTCCCCTGCTCCAGTTGGCACAGCGCACGGGAGGGCGAGTCGAGTTCATTCCCGACGGCGCCGACGGCACGACCGATGTCGAGGCGCTCGGGGCCATGCTCGATGAGCGCGTGAGCATCGTGGCGATCACCCACGCCCCCAGCCAGAATGGACTGCTCAACGATGTCGTCGGGATCGGCGACATGCTGCGCATCAACGGCTCGCCCGCGTGGTACATCGTCGACGCGTGCCAGTCGGCCGGCCAGATTCCACTCGACATGGGTCGCATCGGGTGCGACGTGCTGTCGGCGACCGGCCGGAAGTTCCTGCGCGGCCCGCGCGGCACCGGCTTCATGGTGGTCTCGCAGCGCCTCCTCGACGAGGCGGAGCCGTTCCCGCTCGACCTGCACGGCGCAACGTGGGAGTCCGACCTGGAGTTCGCCGTCCAGCCCGGCGCCCGGCGTTTCGAGTCGTGGGAGAAGTCCTACGCGGCCCTGCTGGGCATGGGCGCGGCCATCGACTACGCCCTCGAGTGCGGTATCGACGAGTTGCGCGCGCGGATCGACGTACTCGCTCAAGGGTTGCGGGCGCGATTATCGGAGATCCCGGGCGTTCGGGTGCGCGATCGCGGGGCGACGAAGACGGGCATCGTGACCATCTCCGCCCCGGACCCCGCGGCGATCGTCGCCGGCCTGCGCGCGGAAGGCATCAACACGAGCCACTCGACGCCGGACTACGCCCGCCACGACTTCGCGCAGCACGGCATCACCGGTCTGGTGCGCATCAGCCCGCACGCCTACAACACCGACGAGGAACTCGACCGCGCCGTCGCCGCCATCTCCCGCCTCGCCACCCCCTAGGGCATCTGCTCGAAGACGTGCTGGCGTACCCACGCGTGCATGGCAACGGCCGCAGCCGCACCCGCGTTGATGGACCGCGTGGAGCCGAACTGGGTGATGGCGAGTAGGTCGAAGCACGCCTGCTGCGCGTGGGCTGACAAGCCCGGGCCCTCCTGGCCGAAGACCAGGATGCACTCCCGTGGGAGCCGGTAGGTCTCGATCGGCACCGAGCCCTCGACATTGTCGATGCCGATCAGCGGAAGATCCGCCGCACCTGCCCAGTCGACCAGAGCATCAATCGAGTCGTGGTGACGCACGTGCTGGTAGCGCTCGGTCACCATCGCACCGCGACGGTTCCAACGGCGATTGCCCACGATGTGCACCTCGGATGCCAGGAAGGCATTGGCGGAGCGCACGACCGAGCCGATGTTCATGTCGTGCTCGAAGTTCTCGATGGCCACGTGGAAGGGATGACGTCGCGCATCGAGATCGGCCACGATCGCATCGACCGTCCAATTGCGATAGCGATCGACGACATTGCGGGTATCGCCCGACGCGACGAGCTCCGGATCGAGGCGAGGGTCTTGCGACGACCCGGTGTCCATGCACGCGACCCTAATCCTCGGCCCTGGCCCGACGACGCCGTACAGTCGAGGGGTGGTCGAGACCGCCTTCGCCGTGCTCGCGGCCATCCCCGCACTCGGCCCCGAGTGGCTCAATCCCGAAACCCTGCTGACCGCGCTGGGCGATATCGCGTTTTGGGTTGTCCTGGCCATCATCTTCGCCGAATGCGGGCTCCTCATCGGCTTCTTCCTGCCCGGCGACTCCCTCCTCTTCATCACCGGACTCTTCATCGCGTCGGGATACATCTCGATCAATATCTGGCTGGCCTGTCTCATGCTCTTTGCGGCGGCGGTGCTCGGCAACGCGACCGGCTACGGCATCGGCTATCAGGTGGGGCCGGCACTCTTCAAGCGCGAGGATTCCCGACTCTTCAAGAAGGCCTACGTTGACAAGACGCATGACTTCTTCGACAAGTACGGCGGGCGGGCGATCGTGCTGGCCCGCTTCGTGCCCATCATTCGCACCTTCATCACCGCGATCGCCGGTGTAGGGCGCATGGACTTCCGGCGTTTCATGCTCTACTCCGCCATCGGCGGCCTGCTCTGGGCGGTTGGCGTCACCCTCCTGGGCTACTTCTTAGGCGCCATCCCGTTTGTGAAGAACAACATCGAGATCATGCTCATACTCATCGTGCTCGTCAGCGTGCTTCCTATCGCGTTCGAATTCATCAAGCACCGACGCGAAAGGCCGGCCAAGGGCGCCTAGGACAGGCCGAGGTCAGCCAGCGAGTATTCGGCCCGGTAGTCCAGGCCGGCCTCGCGCACAGCATCGCCCGCACCGCGATCCACGATCACGGCGACGCCGACCACCTCAGCGCCCGCCTCACGCAGCGCCTCGACGGCCGCAAGTACGGACGAGCCCGTCGTCGACGTGTCCTCGACGGCCAGGACGCGGCGCCCCGCGACGTCGGGTCCCTCGATGCGGCGCTGGAGTCCGTGCGCCTTGCCCTCCTTGCGCACAACGAAGGCATCGAGGCGGCGGCCCGACGCGGCAGCCGCGTGAAGCATCGCGGTGGCCACCGGATCGGCGCCGAGCGTGAGACCGCCCACAGCGTCGTAGTCCCAGTCGGCGGTGAGCTCGAGCATCACGCGACCGATCAGCGGCGCCGCCTCCGAGTCGAGGGTCACTCGTCGCAGGTCGACGTAGTAGTCGGCCTCACGCCCGCTGGAGAGGATGACCTTGCCGTGGACGACGGCCTTCTCGATGATCTGCTGGCGCAGGGCTTCGCGGTCGCTCATGGGATGACCCTAGGGTGCGACCATGGCTGTCGGCACGGTGGTTCTCACACCCGGGGCGTCGTTCGCCCTCGCCCTGCCGACCCTGGACCTCGCCGACCACCACTTGCTGCCGGATGAGTGGACGGCCCGGTGTGCACTCATGATCGCGGCGGCGAATCCCGCTCCCCCCGTGCTCCTCGTGCTCGCGCGCGACCACGCCGCCAATGCGCCGGCACTCGGCTTCGCTCAGCGCTCGGCGCGACGGGCTGTCGCCGGCTATGTGCTCGTCGACCCGGTACTCCCGGCCGTCGGCGGCGACTGGCCCGATGCTCCCGTCACCGTGATCGTCACTCCCGTCGCCGACAGCGACACGCGGTCGGCCGCACTCGGCGCCCGGCTGCGCGGATGGGACGTGGTGGAGGGTGAAGCGGTCGGGGTGATCGAGCAGATCGCGACTCGGCCCTAGGGGCTCAGTGCTTCGCGCGCGACTGGCCGCCTGCGCGTCGCGATCCAATCGACCGTACGAGGGGACGCGGCAGGTATTGGGCAACGAGCGACAATGCCTTGTACTGCGACCCGGCAACGCTCACCGGCTTTCCCTTGCGTACGTCGCGAAGCGCTTGGTCAACCACCTTCTGGGAGTCAAGCCACATCCACTCGGGCACCGAGTCGATCTCCATGCTCGCCCGCTGGTGGAACTCTGTGTGCGTGTAGCCGGGGCAGACCGCGGTCACGTGGACGCCGGTGCCCGCAAGCTCGACCGACAGGCTCTCACTGAACACGGTCACCCATGCCTTCGCGGCCGAGTAGGTGCCCCCGGTGATCCAGCCGGCCACGCTGCTGACGTTGAGGATCGCCCCGGTGCCGCGCGCGACCATGCCCGGCAGTGCCGCGTGAGTCAGGCGCATAACCGCGGTGACGAGCACGTCGAGTAGACGCTGCTCCGTCTCGAGATCGCCTCCGGCGAAGCGCTGGGGCACGCCGAACCCGGCGTTGTTGACGAGGATCTCGATGGGACGGCCCGGGTCGGAGAGGCGCTGCTCCACGATGGCCATCTGCGAGCGGTCGCACAGGTCTGCAACGAGCACCTCGACCTGAACGCGGTTTGCGCGCAGTTGCTCCGCGACCTCCTCCAACCGGTTGAGATCGCGGGCGACAAGGCAGATGTCGTGCCCGCGGGCCGCCAGGGTGCGCGCGAACTCCAGTCCGATGCCCGACGTACCGCCGGTAATGAGTGCTGTCCCCATGTCGCTCCCCACTGAGCCGCTCCCACGATTCAGGGAGATCTTCGCCTACGGTGGCGCCATGCATCGAGGGCGGGGGCTCGCCGCGGCCGTGGCCGCCGTGGCCCTCATCGTCGGCACCGGTCCGGCGTGGGCGCTGCCCGTGCAGCCCCGGGTCGTCAACGGTCGCCCTCCCGAGCCCGGCGAAATCCGCGCCCTCGTGTCGGTGCAGGGGGGTGGCCAGTCGTGCGGGGGCACCCTGGTGGATTCCGTCCACGTCATCACGGCGGCCCACTGCGTCGTCGACTCCTCGGGCAACGTCATGGATATCGCGCGCGTGAAGGTGGGCTGGTCGAGTTCGACGACAAGACCCATCCCAACGCTCCCTGTCATCAAGGTGGCCAAGCACCCCGACTACAGCCCCGTCACTTTCGCCAACGACCTGGCGGTCCTTACGCTCCCGGGACCGATTCCCGGAGCCACACCCATGCTGGTCGCCAACGCATCTCGTTCCGTTGCGGCTCTCGCCAAAGGTGCGAGCGTGCGGTCTGCGGGATACGGATACACGTGGGTCACTGGACCGTCGAGCAACACCACGCTCGTCGCCGATCTCATCGTGATCCCCGACAGGGTGTGCGGAAGCCGCACGATGTCCTACTCGGTGGGCGGCGTCGACTTCTACGGCTTCGGAAGCGAGGTCGATACCGCCAACGCCGTATGCGCCATCGGTGTTGTCCCCGATACGACGCAGATCATCGACACCTGCCAGGGAGATTCCGGCGGACCCCTCTACGCCGGATCCGGGCTCAATGCCCGACTCGTTGGAGTGGTGAGCGTGGGAGATGGCTGTGCCGGATACCGCGACGACGGCACGGAAATGCCGCGCAAGCGTCCCGGTGTCTACGCCCGCACGGGCAGCGCCCTGCAGTGGCTGGCCAGCGAAGGCGTCGATATGAGCGACACATCGCTCGCGCCCCCCGTGATCACGTCGGCCCTAGCCACTGGCACGCGGATCGACATCGTCGTGGCACCGGGGAGTAGCACACGACTCGACACCGCGGCCGTCACCGCAACCCCGTCGACCGGCACGGCAGCTCCAGCGACCTGCACGGCGGTCTTCAAGTCGGGCACGGCGTCCTGCACCATCACGGGCCTTGCCTCCGGTCAGTCCTACGCCGTCACCGCCATCGCGGCGTCGGGCGATCTGGTCTCTGACCCATCGTCGCCCGTTACGGTGACCATCGGCTCAAAGCCCGGAGCACCGCGCATTCGGGAGACCTTCATCCTGGGCAAGGGGAAGGTCGAGTTCATCGTTTCTGCGGGTAGGGACAACGGCAGTCCCCTCACGTCGACGACGATGACCTGCGTGGCCCGAGGCCCTGCCAAGGCCCAGTTGCCGCAGGCCAGCGGCCCCGTGGTGGATGGCTCGGTCATCCTCATGCTGAAGCAGGGGATGCGCTACACCTGCCGGGCGACATCAACCAATGACTTCGGCAGTACTCGGTCAGCACCCCTCACGTTCCTGCTCTGAACCGGTCAGAATTGGCTGGGAGTCTGCTCCCCAGCGCGAATGCCGCTCGTCCGGGCACCTACCGTGGGCATGTGCGCCGCACTCTCGCCACGGCCGCGGCCGTGATGACCGCCGCGGGGCTGCTGGCCACCCCCGGTCTCGCCGGCGCCACCACCGTGCAGCCCCGTGTGATCAACGGCGAGATCGGCCCGTCGCCGGAGTTCGGCTTCATCGTGGCCCTCGGCGATCGATCGACCTATGCCTCCTACGGCATGCCCGACGCCCAGTTCTGCGGCGGGTCGCTAGTGAGCCCGACCCTCGTCATCACTGCGGCACACTGCGTGGTCGACACGCGAGCCAGTTCGATCGTGGTTGCTTCGGGGTATCCCAGCGGCAACCTCTCACGCTCCGACCTCACGGTCAGCAATGTCTCGGCGATCACGCGGCACCCGGACTACGACAACAAGTCGCAAGACAACGACATCGCCGTACTCACTCTCGCTACTCCGTTGACCGGCATACCGACGGTCACGCCGCTTACACAGGCGGAAGCGACCACGATGACCGCCGCGCGCGCACCAGTTGCCGTCGCTGGCTGGGGCGCTATCAACCAACAGGAGCCGTGGGTCTCGCCAAGCCGGCAGAACTTCGTCTATCGC
>JBJTIQ010000129.1:0-19903 GCA_046095085.1 Actinomycetota bacterium
TCTTCGCCGATCGCAGCCATCAGGTGATTCCCTCGGCGTCGCTGATCCTCGACGATCCGACCCTTCTCTTCGTCAATGCCGGCATGGTGCCCTTCAAGCCCTATTTCCTGGGCGAGGCACCACCGCCCTACCCGACCGCGACCAGCGTGCAGAAGTGCGTGCGCACCCTCGACATCGAGGAAGTCGGCAAGACCACTCGGCACGCGTCGTTCTTCCAGATGGCCGGCAACTTCTCGTTCGGGGACTACTTCAAGTCGCGAGCAATTCCGTATGCCTGGGAGTTGCTCACCGGCTCCACCGCCGACGGCGGTTTCGGAGTTCCCGAGGACCTCCTGTGGGTCACCGTCTACGACGATGACGACGAGGCCATCGACATTTGGCATCGTGGGGTCGGCGTGCCCCTCGAGCGCATTCAGCGCCGCAGCGCCAAGGACAACTACTGGTCGATGGGCGTGCCCGGCCCGGGCGGCCCCTGCTCGGAGATCTACTACGACCGCGGCCCCCAGCATGGACGTGAGGGTGGGCCGGTCGCGGATGAAGACCGCTACCTCGAGGTGTGGAACCTCGTCTTCATGCAGGACGAGCTCTCGGCCGTGCGCTCGAAGGAGGACTTCGACATCCTCAAGCCACTCCCGGCCAAGAACATCGATACGGGCATGGGCCTGGAGCGCATGGCGGCACTCTTGCAGGGCGTCGACAACATCTACGAGATCGATACCACACGGGGCATCCTCGACCGTGCGAGTGAACTCACCGGGGTGCGCTACGGCGCCGACGATAAGTCGGACGTGGCACTACGCGTCATCGCCGACCACAGTCGCACCTGCGCCTTCCTCATCAGCGACGGTGTCGTCCCCGGCAACGAGGGTCGGGGCTACGTCCTGCGTCGACTCATGCGCAGGGTCATTCGCAACATGCGCATCCTGGGCTGCGAGCAGCCGGCGATCGCCGAACTCATGCACACGACCATCCGGACGATGGCTCCGCAATATCCGGAGCTCAATGACGAAGCGCGCCGTATCGAATCCGTGTCCGTCCAGGAGGAAGGCACGTTTCTGCAGACGCTGCGCACCGGCACCCAGATCTTCGACCTTGCGGCCGAGGAGGTTCGCACCAACGGAGCGGGCGTGCTGGGCGGTGATCAGGCGTTTGTCCTGCATGACACCTACGGCTTCCCCATCGACCTCACCCTCGAGATGGCGCGCGAGCAGGGCCTGGTCGTCGATGAGGAGGGATTCCGGCGCCTGATGTCCGAGCAGCGGGAGCGCGCCAAGGCCGATGCCCGCACTCGCAAGGCAGGTGTCACCGCCATCACCGCCTATCGCGAGATCCTTGAGTCAGGTGGGACCACCGGGTTCACCGGATACGTCGAGGCGGCCAGCGAGGCTGTCGTCACCGGGATTCTGCGCGATGGCGCCGTGGTCCCCGTAGCACGCGAGGGCGAGCACGTTGAGGTCGTGCTGAATCGCACGCCGTTCTACGCGGAGGCAGGTGGGCAGCTCGGTGATCACGGACGAATAGCCGGCCCCGGTGGGGCGGTTCTCGATGTCTACGACGTCCAGTCGCCCGTCCCCGGACTCTTCATCCACCGTGCGTCAGTGGCGTCGGGCGAGATCGCCGTAGGGGCGGAGGTGACCGGCGAGGTCGACAGTGCGAGACGTCGCGCGATCTCGAGGGCACACACGGCAACTCATCTCGTGCATCGTGCCTTTCGAGAGTTCCTTGGGGAGACCGCCACGCAGATGGGCTCCGAAAACGCGCCCGGACGCCTGCGCTTCGACTTCCCGAGTGCAGGCGCAGTGAGTCCCGAGGTCCTGCGAGAAGTGGAGGCACGGGTCAACGACGTGCTGTCGGCCGATCTCGAGGTCATCGCCCAGATCAGGTCCCTCGACGAGGCGCGCTCGTTCGGCGCGATGGCGCTCTTCGGTGAGAAGTACGGCTCGGAGGTCCGGGTGATCTCCGTTGGCGATTGGGCGCACGAACTTTGTGGTGGAACCCATGCTCAGCGGTCCGGGCAGGTGGGCGTGGTGACCTTCCTCTCCGAGGGATCCATCGGGGCGGGAGTCCGGCGCGTTGAGGCGCTGGTGGGCGTGGATGCATACCGGCACCTGGCGCGCGAGCACCTGCTGGTCGATCACCTCACCACGCTGGTCAAGGCACCGGCTGATGAACTGCCCGAGCGCGTGGAGGGCCTCATCACTCGGTTGAAGGAGGCGGAGCGCGAACTTCAGCGCTTCCGCAGTGCGCAGCTGACGTCCAACGTCGAAGGGGTTATCGGCGAAGGAAATGACTACGGTGACTTCCGAGTGTGGACCTACCGTGCACCCGACGGCCTGTCGGCCAACGACCTGCGCGAACTCGCCACCAAGGGTCGCGCTGCCGCTCGCCCGGACCGCGGTGTGGCGATGATGGGGGCGTCGATCGCCGACGGACGCGTGTCGATGGTGGCCATCGTGAATGCTCGATCGATCGAACTCGGCCTCACTGCCAACGACCTATTGCAGGCCGCGCTGCCCGCGGTCGATGGCAGGGGCGGTGGCAAGGATGACATCGCGCAGGGAGGCGGCACCAAGCCCGATGGCCTCGAGTCAGGGTTCGAGGCTGTGCGGGCCCTCGTGAAGTCACGCGCCGGGGAGGGCTGAGACCTGGCCCGCGGCGTGCGACTCGCGATCGACGTCGGGAGCGTGCGCGTGGGCGTGGCCCGCAGCGATCCTGACGCCATTCTCGCCGTGCCCGAGGCGACTCTTACGCGCGACGATCAACTCATCGCCCGCATCGCGACTCTCGCCGATGAGTGGTCGGCCATCGCCATCTACGTCGGGCTGCCGCGCACTCTCGCTGGCGAGGACGGTCTCGCGGCTCAGGCGGCACGTGGACTGGCGAGCTCGCTGGCTGCCACGGTGGCATGCCCGGTTCGACTCATCGACGAGAGGCTGAGCACGGTCGAGGCTCAGCGGGCGTTGCGCGATGCCGGCAGGGACGCACGTCAGTCCCGGCCGGTCATCGACCAGGCCGCTGCTGTTCTGATTCTCGAGCATGCCCTTGCATTGGAGCGCGCCGCCGGGACTCCGGCAGGACTAGCCGTTACCGTCGACGGTGCCGAGGGAGAGGAGGGCACGAAGTGAGCCAGATGCTGCCATTCCTCACTCAAGACCCTCTTCCGCCGTCGAAGAATCGGCGCAGCCCCTTCCGCTGGACGGTGGCGGCCCTGGGTCTGATCGCCCTCGTACTTGCCGGCACCTGGGCGGCCATGACCATTCGCGGACTTGCGCCCGAGGAGACGTCCCAGGTGGCCGGTGGCCAGCCGGTGCTCGTCGTGGTGGAGACGGGAGATTCGCTTAGCACCCTGGCCCAGTCCCTCGAGGCCGCCGGCGTCGTCACGTCTGCCTCCGCGTTCCTGGCGAGTGCCGATCTGGACGAGCGCGCCACCCGGATCGGCCCCGGTGTCTACACGCTGACGACCGGGATGGATCCTGCCGCGGTTATCGACGCCATGCTTGACCCGGCGTCGCGGGCTGCCCCTCTGGTGCTGCCCGAGGGGCTGCGCATTGACGAGACCGTGCGCATCACTGCCGAGGCGACCGGTCTTGCGAGTGCTGAGTTCGAATCCGTGCTGCGCACACCGGCTGAGATGGAGTTGCCGTCCTGGGCGAAGGGTCGGCCCGAGGGTCTGCTCTTCCCCGCGTCCTACGACATCATCCCCGGACGCACGGCCCAGGAGGTCATCGCTGCGATGATCAACCGGTTTGGCCTGGCGGCCGATGAGGTGAGCCTGGAGCGTCGAGCGAAGAAGATGGGGCGTGACCCCTACGAGATCATGATCGTGGCGAGCTTGGTGCAGGCCGAGGTGGCTCCCGAGGATTTCCGCAAGGTCGCCAGGGTCATCTACAACCGTCTCGACCAGGGCATGAAGTTGCAGTTCGACTCCACGGTCAACTACGCCTTGAAGACCGACACCTTCTTCCTGACCGACGACATGCTGGCCGTCGACTCGCCCTACAACACCTTCGTGATCGAGGGCCTGCCGCCGACTCCCATCAACTCTCCCGGGCAGGAGGCGATCGACGCCGCACTCAACCCGGCCAAGGGCGACTGGCTCTATTTCGTCACGGTCGACCCCGAGTCGCTCACGACCAAGTTCACCAGCGATTACGACCAGTTCCTGCAGTGGAAGCAAGAGTTCCGGGAGGGCTACGGCGCCACGGCCGCGCCGTCGCCCGGGGCCTCTTCGTAGGCTCGTCGCGATGGCAGTGACCAGAGCGGCGGTGCTCGGCTCGCCGATCGCCCACAGCCTGTCGCCCGTCCTGCATCGGGCCGCCTACGCCGAGTTGGGTCTCGACTGGTCCTACGACGCCATCGAGGTCACCGAGTCCACCCTTGCGACGTTCATCGAGTCGTGTGGACCCGCGTGGCGGGGCCTGTCGTTGACCATGCCCCTGAAGACCGTCGTGTTGCCGTTGCTTTCCCGTGCGTCCGACCTGGTGGACGCGGTGGGGGCCGCCAACACCGTGATCTTCGGGGAGGGTGGGCCCGAGGGGCACAACACCGACGTGAATGGCATGTGCCGGGCCATCGCGGAGGCAGCCGGCGATGCCTTCGCGCCACGCACGGCCACCATCCTCGGTGGGGGAGCCACCGCTCGCAGTGCCGTCGCTGCCGTCGGGCAACTCGGAGTGCTCGACGTGCACCTTTGCCTCCGGACCATGACGCGGGCTGAGGAGTTCGCCGACCTGGCAGATCGCCTGGGGGTCAACCTGCACCCCCACGGGTGGGTTGAGGCGTCGCACCACCTCGATGGCGACATCGTGATCGCCACGACGCCGGCGGGCACCGCAGACGCCCTGGCCGGTGCCGTGCCGGCGAGGCCTGGAGTCCTGCTCGACGTTGCCTACGGCGCGGGCCGCAGCCGCCTTGTCGAGGAGTGGTCCGCCAGGGGCGCCCCGGTGGCCGATGGACTCGCGCTCCTGCTGTGGCAGGCCAGCGATCAGGTCACGCTCTTCACCGGCGAGCCAGCACCCATCGAGGCCATGCGAGCGGCCCTGCGTGAAGCGGCCGGTCACTGATGGACGTATGGCAGGTCGCCCTCGCGGCGGGAATCGTGGGTGCAATCGCCGGCATCGGACTTGAACGCCTGGCCGCATGGTCACTCACCATCGGTGATCAGGGCGACGACACCCCCCTGCCACGGCGTACGGCGTGGATGAGCGCGGCCGCCGGACTGTCGTGCGCCGGCGTGACCATCTTTGCCGGCCTTGTGCCGACTCTGCCAGCGTGGTGGGCATTCGCGCTGGGGTCTGTCACGGTGTCGCGGACGGATCTCGCGCGCCACCGAATTCCTGACGTGCTCGCCCTGGGCATGCTCGTCATTGGCGCTGGACTGCTCTTCTTGGCCAGTACGCAGGACAATGCGTCCGACGCGTATCTGCGGGCGTGGATCGCCGCCGCTGCATCCTTCGGGGTATTCCTGCTGCTCGGGCTCTTTGCGCGCGCAGGCCTTGGCATGGGCGACGTCAAGCTCGCACCGACCCTGGGGCTGTATCTGGGCTACTACGGCTGGGCCGATGTCGTGCTCGGCCTGTTTGCCGGATTCGTCCTCGGGGCCCTCACCGGGCTGGTGATCGTGGTGATCGTCATGATGCGTCGCGGTCGAGCGAGGGATGCCCTGCGACGGTCCATCCCCTTCGGTCCCTTCCTATGCCTGGGGGCCCTGCTTCCCATCGTGCTCGGCTAGCCGCGCGCCGAGCTGGACGGTCGCGGACGGCGCATCTGAGAGGATGTCCTGTCGAGTCGAGGAGGATCCATGCTGAGGTGGCTGACCGCGGGCGAGTCCCACGGGCAGGCTCTGGTGGCCATCCTCGAGGGACTGCCGGCCGGGGTCGCCGTCACGACGCCGCTGATCTGCGATGACCTGCGCAGGCGCAGGCTCGGGGCAGGGCGAGGCGCACGCATGGCCTTCGAGCAGGACGAGGTTCGCATCCTCGGCGGAGTGCGGCACGGTGAGTCCATCGGGGGGCCCGTGGCCCTCGAGGTTGGCAACTCGGAGTGGCCGAAGTGGGAGATCGTCATGTCGGCCGACCCTGTCGAGCCGGACGCGCTCGAAGGCCTGGCACGCAATGCGCCGTTGACCCGGCCCCGCCCCGGTCACGCCGACCTCGTAGGGATGCAGAAATACGACTTCGACGACGCACGGCCGGTGTTGGAGAGGGCCAGTGCCCGCGAGACAGCGGCTCGCGTAGCCCTCGGTGCCGTGGCCAGGTCGTTCCTTCGCTCGGTGGGTTCCATCGAGGTGGTCAGTCACGTGGTGCGTATCGGCGCCGCTGCCGACGACACAGGCCGTGTGCCCACTCCCGCCGACTCGACGTCGGTCGACGACGATCCCGTGCGCGCACTCGATCCCAACGTCTCGGCACGCATGCAGGAGGAGATCGCGGCGGCTCACAAGGACGGTGACACCCTCGGTGGTGTCGTGGAGGTCGTGGTCCACGGGCTGCCACCCGGCCTCGGCAGCTATGTGCATTGGGATCGTCGACTCGATGCTCGGCTCGCAGCGGCACTCATGGGCATTCAGGCCATCAAGGGCGTTGAGGTCGGCGACGGCTTTGCGCTCGCGGCAATACGCGGCTCGGCCGCCCAGGACGAGATCGTGTCCTCGGACGCCGGACTGCGGCGCACCAGCGGCCACTCCGGGGGCACGGAGGGTGGCATGTCCACGGGGGAGGTGTTGCGTGTTCGCGCGGCCATGAAGCCCATCTCGACGATTCCGCGTGCGCTGCAGACCGTCGACGTGGCCACCGGCGAGGCAGCCAAGGCGATCAATCAACGCTCCGACGTGTGCGCCGTGCCCGCGGCGGGCGTGGTTGCCGAGGCCATGGTCATGCTCGTCCTGGCCGAAGCCATCGTGGAGAAGTTCGGCGGCGACTCCGTGACGGAGACTCGGCGCAACCTGCAGGGCTATCTGGACAATCTGGCGATCCGATGAATGCCGGTCCGCTCCTGGTGCTGGTGGGGGCTCCCGGCGCCGGGAAGACAACCGTGGGGCGTCGGGTGGCGCGCGAACTCGACGTGCCCTTCGCCGACTCCGACGAAATCATCGAGCGACAGGCCGGTAAGAGCGTGGCCGAGATCTTCATCGATGACGGCGAGTCAGCTTTTCGCTCACTCGAACGTGAGGCCATTGCCAGAGCCCTGGTCGAATCGACCGGCGTCCTGGCCCTGGGGGGCGGTGCGGTGCTTGACCCGGCCACACGCGAGGCCCTCGGCGGCCATACGGTCATCTGGCTTCGCGTGGGCATCTCGGCGGCGTCCGACAGGGTGGGCATGACTGCCTCCCGCCCGCTGCTGCTAGGCAACGTGCGCGGCACCCTCATCCGCCTGCTCGACGAGCGCACGCCGCTCTACGAAGAGGTCGCCTCTGCCTGCGTCGACACCGATGGGATCGATGAGGGGGAGGTCGCCCATCGAGTGCTGGAGATCATCCCCGGGGGCTCGCGGGCGGTGTCGCAGTGAGCGAGCCCACCCGCATCCCGGTAAGAGCCGAGCACCCCTACGACGTCGTCGTAGGCTCGGCACTGCTGGGTGAGTTGCCCGTCCTACTGGGAGAGCGCGTCCAGCGCGTTGCCATCGTGTGCCCCGCGGCTCTGTCGGCAACGGCCGAAGCGATTCGCACCGACCTCATCGCGAGCGGATACGACGCCATTTGCCTTGAGGTTCCCGACGGCGAACAAGCCAAGACCAGCGAGGTCGCGGCGTTCTGCTGGGGGGTCCTCGGACAGGCCGGCTTCACCCGCACGGACGCCATCGTCGGCGTGGGCGGAGGAGCAACAACCGACCTCGCCGGTTTCGTCGCCGCCACCTGGCTGCGAGGGGTGCGCTACGTCACGATTCCCACCACTGTGCTCGGCATGGTTGACGCCGCGGTCGGTGGCAAGACGGGTATCAACATCGATGCCGGCAAGAACCTCGTGGGCGCTTTCCATGAGCCTGCCGGGGTGCTGTGCGACCTCAATGCGCTGGAGACCTTGGCGCACCACGACCTGGTCGCTGGCCTCGCCGAATCCGTGAAGTGCGGGCTGGTGCGCGACCCGGCGATTCTCGATCTCGTGCTCGCCGATCCCCGGGAGGCCACGCGCTGGGACTCGCGGGTGCTCCGCGAAGTGATCGAGCGTTCCATCGCCGTGAAGGCGTCCGTGGTCTCAGCGGACCTCAGGGAGCGCATCGGCGGCGGCGCTTTGGGCCGTGAGCTGCTCAACTACGGGCACACCTTCGGACATGCGATCGAGCAGGTGGAGCGCTATCAGTGGCGGCATGGCGCTGCCATCAGCGTGGGCATGGTCTACGTCGCCGAGCTCGCACGACTCGCGGGCTTGCTCGACGACGAGGGAGTTGCCCTCCATCGGCAGATCCTGGGCGAACTCGGGCTGCCCACGTCCTACACGGGTGGCTCGTGGGAGGAGCTCCTAGCGGCCATGCGACGCGACAAGAAGACGCGCGGTGACCGTCTCCGGTTTGTCGTGCTGCGGGGCATAGGCCATCCTGAAGCCCTCGAAAGCCCCGATCCGGCCATCCTGAGCGCGGCATATGCGGAGGTGTCGGCATGACGCGCGTGCTGGTCATCAACGGACCCAATCTGGGTCGCCTGGGGGTTCGCGAGCCCGACATCTACGGTTCGACGACGCACGATGAATTGGCCGAATTGTGCCGCGCCACGGGCATGCGACTCGGACTCGACGTCGAGGTGCGCCAGTCCGACTCCGAGGCCGAGCTCGTAGCGTGGCTGCATGAGGCGGCCGATGCCCGCACCGCCGTGATCCTCAATGCGGGAGCCTTTACCCACTACAGCTACGCCCTGCGTGACGCCCTCGCGCAGGTGTCGTCCCCGACGGTCGAGGTGCACCTATCCAATCCCGCCGCTCGTGAGGAGTTTCGCCACACATCGGTCATCGCGGGCGTCGTCACGGGCTCGATCAGCGGATTCGGAGTCAACTCTTACGTACTCGCCCTGCATGCGGTTGCCGCTCGGCTCACGTCATGAGCGACCGGCACGGCCAGCGGCGTGCGCGGGCCTGGGAGATGCTGACTGCACGAGATCCCGGAGTCGCAGCCCTCGTTGTCACGTCACTGCCCAACATCCGCTACCTCACTGGTTTCTCGGGCAGCAACGCCGTACTGCTGCTGACGGACGATGGAGCCCTCCTGGGCACCGATGGGCGCTACGTCGTCCAGGCGGGTGCGCAGTGTCCCGACCTGCCGTTGATAGTCGACCGGGTGACGCTGCCCGCCGTGGTGGCCCAGTGGGCGCAGCGCGGCGGTGGAGCACTGGCCTTCGAGGCCGAGCACCTCTCGGTCGCGGCCCTACGCGACCTCGAGAGCGCTGTTCCCGATTCGGCATCGGTGACGTTTGCCGAGACGCGCGGCATCGTGGAGGAGTGCAGGGTCGTCAAGGACGCCCTCGAACTCGACCTGATCGCCAGGGCATGCCGAATCTCGGACGATGCCCTGGCCGCCATCCTTCCGTCGGTGCGAGTCGGCGACACCGAACGCGCCATCGCGCGTCGACTGGAGGCGGAGATGTTCGCTCTTGGGGCCGACGCCATTTCGTTCGAGACCATCGTGGGTGGCGGTCCCCACTCGGCCATCCCGCATCACACCCCGACCGATAGGCCGCTGGAGCCCGGAGACTTCCTGCTCATCGACTTCGGTGCGGAATTGGGGGGCTACCACGCTGACGAGACCCGCACGTTCGTGATGGGCCGACCCCAGGAGTGGCAGTCGGAGACGCATGCGCTCGTTCTGGCAGCACAGGAGGCGGGACGATCGGCCGCGCGCGCCGGTGCCGCATTGGCTGATGTCGACGCAGCCTCTAGATCCGTGATCGACGCATCCGGACATGGCGAGCTCTTCGGTCACGGCCTCGGCCACGGTGTCGGCCTGCAGATCCACGAGGCGCCGTTCTTCAGCGCGCGCTCCGTAGGTATGCTCCACGGCGGCTCTCCGGTAACGGTCGAGCCCGGCGTGTACTTCCCCGGTCGCGGGGGAGTGCGCATCGAGGACACGGTCCTCGTGACAGACGGCCCCCCGGAGCCACTCACGACGACCGAACGCGGCCTCGTGGCCTTGGGATAGCGCGGAGGGAATGTCGTGGCAACGACGAACGACCTGAAGAACGGCCTCGTTCTGAATATCGACGGCCAACTGTGGACCGTCGTGGAGTTTCAGCACGTCAAGCCGGGCAAGGGTGGTGCCTTCGTGCGCACCAAGCTGAAGAACGTGCTGTCGGGCAAGGTCGTCGATAGGACCTTCAATGCTGGAGTTAAGGTCGAGACAGCCAACGTCGACAAGCGCGACATGCAGTATCTCTACCGCGACGGAGACGACTGGGTGTTCATGGACACATCGTCCTACGACCAAATCCAGATCCCTGACGCCGTGGTTGGCGATAGCTCTCGGTGGCTGCTCGAAAACCAGGAGGCTGTCGTTGCGGTGCACGAAGGCAACCCCCTCTACATCGAGTTGCCCGCGGCGGTAGAGCTCATGATCACCTACACCGAGCCGGGCCTCCAGGGAGACCGCGCCACGGGTGGCACCAAGCCGGCCACGCTCGAAACGGGCGCTGAGATCCAGGTTCCGCTGTTCATCGAACCCGACACCAAAGTCAAGGTCGATACGCGTGACGGGTCCTATCTCGGCCGCGTGAACTAGCGGTGGGAGCTCGGCACAAGGCGCGCAAGCGTGCCCTCGATGCCCTCTTCGAGGCGGACCTGCGGGGCACCGATCCCCTCGAGGTCGTGGCCGACTCGCGTCAGCGCCGAGCCGCGGAGGGCGATCCCGACCTCCCCGAATACGCCGTAACGCTGGTCGAGGGCGTCACCGCCCATCGCGACCGGATCGATGAGGTTCTGGCGACCTACTCGCTTGGGTGGACCCTGGATCGAATGCCGGCCGTGGACCGCAACCTCCTGCGGATCGGCGCCTACGAGATTCTCTGGGGTGACGTCCCCCCGGCGGTGGCCATCGATGAGGCAGTCGAGTTGACGCGGGAACTCTCCACAGACGACTCGCCGGTCTTTGTCAATGGCGTGCTCGGCCGAATCCTGTCCGAGCGCGCGACACTTGACCTCGGTCGGTGATGATCGGACGCATGGGAGGTCCAGGCGTGGGCAGGCGCTGGGGAATCGTGGCAGCTGTGGCAGCTGGCATCGCCGTGGGTGCCGCGCTCGTTGCGCCCGCCATAGCCCTCACGCGCGAGCCCAAGCCGGTGCTCCAGCCGATCTACTCCTGCGTCTCGAAGTCCGACGGCGACATCAGGGTCGTCAACGCCGACGACACCTGCACGGAGTTCGAGAGCCGTCTTGTTTGGAATCAGCGCGGGATCCCCGGCAAGCAGGGCAAGACCGGTCCGCGTGGCCCGCAGGGTGCCCAGGGAGCGCAGGGGCCGCAGGGGCTGACCGGGGCATCAGGTCCGATGGGCCCGTCAGGTCCGCAGGGCCCGCAGGGCCTGCCGGGTGACGTCGGCCAGGTCGGTCCCGTGGGTCCCCGGGGGCCCAGTGACGGCTACTTCGCAACAGTCGACGACACCGTCGACGAAGTGCCGCAGGCCGTGGCGACGCTGACCCTCCCCATCGGCGCCTACATCCTGGACTTCGCTGGCAGTCTGCGATTGGAGCAGAGCGGTGGCATGTTCGACACGGGGTCGTGCGGATTCGACGGCCCGGGTTCAGCGCGGATCTCGCTGCCGATCGACCGGTCCGTGCCCATTGACCTCGCCGGGACCTTCGAAGTCACGTCCGAGGGTCAACAGGTCACCGTGCGCTGCGTGAAGGCCGAAGCCGGATCATTCCGGGTCGAGGGCACGCTGACCGCGGTTCACGTGGAGACGCTGCACCCGCAGTAGCGAGGGCCGCGCGCGGTTGGAGCGACGTGCCCCGGGTGGGATTCGAACCCACACTGGACGGTGTTTGAGACCGCTTCCTCTGCCGGTTGGGATACCGGGGCCGCCTGCCCAGGGTAGTGGCCGCAATAGGCTCGACCCATGTCGGTCGATCGACCCCTGCGCGTCATCGTCGCCGAAGACGAGGCTGTCATCCGCATGGACCTGACCGAGATGCTGGCCGAGGAGGGCTACGACGTCGTGGGACAGGCGTCGGACGGCCTGGCCGCACTCGACCTTGTGGAACGACTGCGGCCCGACGTTCTCCTGGCAGATGTGGCGATGCCGGGCCTGGACGGAATCGAACTCACCCGCGAGGTGGCCGGACGCACCGCTGTCGTCGTCATCACGGCATTCGGCCAGCGCGACCGGGTTGAGCAGGCACGCGATGCCGGAGCGATGGCATACCTCATCAAGCCCGTTGATCGAGCCGACCTGATGCCTGCGGTGGAGATGGCCAGCAGCGGCTGGACGACCCTTCGGTCGCTGCGCGAGCGCGTCGACGAGGCGGCGGCCTCGGCAGAGCGGGCCCAGGAGCGACTCGCCGAGCGCCGCGATGTCGAGCGTGCCAAGGGCGTCGTGCAGGCGCGGTTGGGGCTGAGCGAGGAGGCCGCCTACTCCTGGCTTCGCCAGGCGGCCATGGACCAGCGCCGGCCGCTGGCCGAAGTGGCCCGCTCCGTGCTGGCGGATGCCGCCACCTGATCCCGATGGAGATAACGAAACGGTAACGCTCCTTCATCACGGTTTCACAACCATCGGGCTTCGCCGTGCAGGGGCGCGTTTTCGCGGGCTCGCTCCACAGGGTAGGTTGCCCTCACCAGTTCGACCGGCGTTGTCGCGTTCCGCGGCACGCTATCCCCTAAGGAGAACACTTCATGATTCGACGCAGCCCGATCGCGGGGGCCGTCGTGGTTCTCGGCGCCGCGAGCCTCGTGCTCGCCGCGTGCGGTGGCAGCAGCAGTGGAGAGGCCTCGAGCTCAGCAGCTCCGGCTTCATCCTCCGCTGCCCCCGCACCGGAGTCGTCGTCCGCTGAGCCCGAGCCCTCGAGCGACTGCAAGAACACCCAGCTCAAGGTCGGCACGATGCTGCCGGCGACGGGCAGCCTCGCCTACCTCGGCCCGCCCGAGTTCGCAGGCGTTGACCTCGCCGTCAAGGAGATCGATGCCGCGGGTGGCGTGCTCGGCCAGCCGGTCGTCAACGAATACGGCGACTCTGGCGACACCACCACCGACATCGCCTCGCAGACGGTCGACTCGCACCTCGCCAAGGGCGTGCAGGTCATCATCGGCGCTGCCTCGTCGGGTGTGACCTTCACGGTCATCGACAAGATCACGAGCAACGGCGTGCTGCAGATCTCGCCCGCCAACACCGCTCCTTCGCTGACCGACTACCCGGACAACGGCCTGTACTTCCGTACCGCGCCGTCCGATGCCCTCCAGGGCGCGGTCCAGGCCGGCAACGCCATCGCCAACGGCTTCACCAAGGGCGCCACGATCGCCCGCCAGGATCCCTACGGCGAGGGCCTGCAGAATGCCTTCGTTGCTGACTTCGAGGGCGCCGGCGGCACCATCACGGCGTCGCTGACCTACGATCCCGAGGCCCCGTCCTTCGAGGCCGAGGTCGCCGAGATCGCCGCATCGAACCCCGAGTTCGTGCAGGTCGTCGGCTTCGAGGAGAGCACCAAGCTCATCCAGGAGATGATCAAGCAGGGCGTGGGCCCGCAGGACGTCCAGATCTACCTCGCCGACGGCAACCTGTCGACGACGGCGTTCAAGGACTTCCCGAAGGACACCATGACCGGCGTGATCGGCACCGTCCCGACGGGCGATCCCTCGGTTGACCTGGAGGCGTTCAACGCCCGCCTGCTCGAGCAGGATCCGGCGCTGACCGACTTCGCCTACGGCGCTCAGGCCTACGACGCGACGGTCCTCGTCGCGATTGCAGCTGAGTACGCCGGCTGCGCCGATGGCACGGCGATCGCCGCTGCCATGCCGCAGATCGCCAACGCCGATGGCGGTGGCGAGGCTTGCAACACCTACGCGGACTGCGTCGCCATCATTCAGGCCGGCGGCCAGCCCAACTACGAGGGTATTACCGGCCCGCTCGACTTCAACGAGTACGGCGATCCGAAGGCCGCGACCATCGATGTTGTGCAGTACCTCACGAACACCAAGTTCGAGAGCATCGAGGTCGTCGGACCGGTCGAGGTCCCCGTCCCGTAAGTCAGGCACCAACAGGAGGCCCGGTCCCGCAAGGGGCCGGGTCTCCTGCTTGTGTGGTCGCCGCCGGCTCGTTCTGCGGGCTGGATGTTCACATGAGGTGCACATTCCGCCCCGAGAACGAGCTGGTCGATGGCCGGGCGCGCGCAGCGGCGGTCAGGAGGACGTCCGCAGCGGCAGCCGTGATCAATTTCGCCGCTACGCTCTCGTGGGTGAAGCGTGTGGGGATCACTATCGACTGCCGGGAACCCGCTGTGCTGGTGGCCTTCTGGTGCCTCGCCCTCGGCTATGTCCCGGAGCCGCCCCCGGGCGGTCACGCCACGTGGCTGGCCTACTGGCGCGAGCAGGGAATTCCGGCTGACGAACTCGAGGGCGCAGGTGATGACCCTGAGTCGATAGTCGATCCCGAAGGCGTGCGTCCGCGCATCTGGTTTCAGTGCGTGCCGGAGGCCAAGTCCGGCAAGAACCGCGTGCACTTGGATGTCGATGTCACCGACGGGCGTAGCGGCAGCGTGCTAGAGCGCCGCGAAATCGTGGACGTCGAGGTCCAACGTCTGGTGGGCGCAGGAGCCCGTGCATTAAGCGTGTTGGCCCCCGACGGGGCGAACTACTACGCCGTGGTGATGGCCGATCCTGAGGGCAATGAGTTCTGCGTATCGTGAACGGGCTACGCCTTGGCAAGTGTGCCGAGATAGAGCTCGATGACCTTGGGGTCGTTGGCGAGTTGCGTGCCGGTGCCGGTGTAGGCGTTCCTGCCCTGATCCAGAACGTAGCCTCGATCCACGATCTGGAGGCATCGCGCGGCGTTCTGCTCGACGATGACAACCGTGACGCCGGCCGCGTTGATGCCCTTGACGTTGACGAACACCTCGTCCTGCAGCGCAGGGGAGAGTCCCGCGCTCGGCTCGTCGAGGAGTAGGACGCTGGGGTTCATCATGAGCGCGCGCCCCATTGCGACCATCTGGCGTTCGCCACCGGAGAGCGATCCGGCACGCTGCTTGCGGCGGTCGGCCATGGCGGGGAAGATCGAAACCACCCGATCGAACTGCTGATTGAAGAGCTTGGGATTTTGGTAGCAGCCGACCTGGAAATTCTCCTCGATCGTCAGGGAGGGAAAGACGTTGTTGTTTTGCGGGACGAAGCCGACGCCCTCCTTGACCAGCGCATCCGCGCGCAGGTTGGTGATGTCGCGGCCGCGCAGCGTGACACGCCCGGAGTGCACCCGCACGAGTCCGAACATCGCCTTGAGGAGCGTCGACTTACCGGCACCGTTGGGGCCGATGATGCCGACGAGCTCACCCTCCTGTGCCGTCAGCGAGCAGCCATTGAGAATGTTGACCCCGGGGAAGTAGCCCGCGACGACGTCATCGGCATGCAGGACGTATTCGCCCTCTCCGGGGACGACGGCGCCAGGCTCACTGCGCTGTTCGGCGTTGAGATCAATCTCCTGCGCGAAGACGGGCAGTTCGCGCGGGTCGTTTTCGTCGCCAAGCGGCACACCGGCCTGTGTGTCGAAGCCGCTCATGATGTGGTTCCCTCCGTGAGGGTTTCGCCGGACTTGGTGAGCTGCTGGTCGTGATGGGAGCCGAGATAGGCGTCGATCACTCGCTGATCGCGCATGACCGTTTCGGGCTGCCCCTCAGCGATGATCTTGCCCTGGGCCATGACGACGACCCAGTCGCTGACGTCACGGACCATGTCCATGTCGTGCTCCACGAAGACAACGGTCGTGCCTTCTTCGCGGATGTCACGGATGTGATCGAGCAGGCTCTGCTTGAGCGCGGGATTCACACCGGCCATCGGCTCGTCGAGCATGATGAGGTTGGGCTCCAGCATCAGGGCACGGGCCATCTCGAGGAGCTTGCGCTGGCCGCCAGACAGGGAGCCGGCGAAGTCGTCCGCCTTGGCCGCGAGGTTGAAGCGCTCCAGCAGCACCATGGCACGCTCGCGGTTTTTCTTCTCCTGGCCGCTCCACAGGAACGGCAGGACAGACGCGAGCATCACCTCTCCCGTCTGCCCGCCCGCGCCCAGGAGCATGTTGTCCATCACGGTGAGGCGGGACAGGCTCTTGGTGAGCTGGAACGTGCGGACCATGCCCCGTCGGGCGAGGCGATGCGGCGGAGTGTTGGTGACGGCGGTCCCGGCGTAGACCCACGTGCCTCCGTCGGCCTTGTCGAAGCCGCTCAGCAAATTGAAGAAGGTGGACTTGCCGGCGCCGTTGGGGCCGATGAGGGCGGTGATGGCACCCTTCTGGAACTCCACGTGGGTGACGTCGACGGCGACCAGGCCGCCGAAGTGCCGGTTGACGCCGTCGGCGACGAGGATGGGGTCGGGCTTGGCGGCCCCGGGCACCGGGGTCACCGTGGCGAGTGCGGAGACGGCCTGGGCCGCGATGTCACCGGGCATCGAGGGCGATCTCCTTCTTGTCTCCGAGGATGCCCTGTGGTCGGAAGATCATCAGGAGCATCAGTCCTAGGCCCACGAGGATGAAGCGGATGGGCCCGACCTGTGTGGGCACCAGGAACGTGATGGTGCCATTGTCGATCAGTAGGAGCAGGAACTGCTCGATGAAGACGAGCAGGAACCAGAAGATGATTGCGCCGAGCACCGGTCCCATCACTCGAGCGGCTCCGCCCAGGATGAGGATGGTGTAGCAGAAGAACGTGAAGGCCGGCACGAACGAGTCCGGCTGCACCGATTGCTTGGCGATTGCCCAGAAGATGCCCGACAGCGAGCCGAAAAGGCCACCCAGGATCAGCGCCTGCATCTTTCGCAGGTAGGTGTTCTTGCCCAGGGAGCGGACGGCATCTTCGTCCTCGCGGATGCCCTTGAGCACCCGGCCCCACGGACTGCGCATGAGCGCCCAGGTGAGCAGCAGAAGCAGCGCGATGACGAGCCAGCCCACGAGAACGACCCACAGGTCGGCCCGGGTGTAGCTGAGTGGCCCGAAGTCGAAGCGATCCTGCTGGGGGAATGGATTGAGGTCGTAGAAGTCCTGGCCCATCTTGCCGTTGATGCCCTGTGACCCGCCGAGTGGATCGGTGGACTTGAAGGCTAGGCGCATGATCTCGCCGGTGGCGATCGTGACGATGGCCAGGTAGTCCGCGCGCAGGCGGAGGGTGGGTATGCCGAGTATCAGCGAGAGAGCTACGGACAGGAGCAGTGCGTAGAGGATAGCGACCCATAGATTGGGGACGAGCGTCTGCCACGGCATCCAGCCGGGCCAGGGGTTTTGCTGCCACTGGACCATGAACACGCCGATGGCGTAGGAACCCACGGCGACGAAAGCGATCTGGCCGAAGTTGAGTAGACCGGTGTAGCCGAACTGGATATTGAGGCCCATGGTCGCGAGCAGGTAGATGATCGCCGTGACGCCAATCGCCTGCGTGATGGCCTGCGTGAGGACGAAGCCCATGTCCATGTCAGCCCACCCTCTCCGGTCGACCGAGTAAGCCCTGTGGTCGTACGAGTAGCAGGAGGATCATGAGCAAAAGGGCGGCGCCCGTCTTGAGTTCGGTCGGCACGATCAGGGTGCTCAGCTGGACCGTGATGCCGACGACGAACGACCCCACGATGGCGCCGCCGATGGTGCCCAGGCCGCCCAGCACGATGGCGGCGAAGAGGGTGAGCAGGAGGTACTGCCCCATCGTCCAGACGACGTTTTGGGTGATGCCTAGGAAGACGCCCGCGTAGGCCGCCAGCATGGCGCCCATGATCCACACGACCGAGATCACGCGTTCGACGTTGACGCCCGAGGCCGACGCGAGCGCCGGGTTGTCCGAGACCGCGCGGGTCGCCTTGCCGATGCGCGAGCCCTTCAGCCAGGCGATCGTGGCGACGAGGGCGATGATGGCGATGATCGACAGGACGATCGCCTTGGGCGTGATGAAGATGGGCCCGATCTCGAGGCCGGGCTGACCAGCGAACTGCCGGTAGCTCTTGGGGGCGCCCCCGAAGAGGAAGCGGATCACGTATCGCAGCATGATCGCCAGGCCGATCGACACGATCATGGCGGCGATCAGGCCCGTCTGGCGTTTGCGTAGGGGCTTCCACAGGACCTGGTTTTGGCCCCAGCCCCACAGCAGGGCGCTGAGCAGGATGGCCAGGGGGGCCGCGATCAGCAGGTTGAGGCCGAGGCTGGTGTTCAGGACCAGGGCGGTGAAGGCTCCCAGGGTGAGCAGTTCGCCGTGGGCGAAGTTGGACAGCCCCGTGGTGCCGAAGATGAGGTTGAGGCCTAGGGCACCCAGGGCGATGATCAGCGACAGGATCACACCGTCGAGGATGAGTTGAAGGACGCGGTCGAGGGTGATCCCCGACCCGCCGCCTCCGCCGCCTCCATCGTCGCCACCCCCGCCGTCGTCGGGCACGCCCACGGGGAAGAGGACCTTCTTGTTGCCAGAAAGGACGTTGACGGTGCGCTCTGGGCCGTCCTTGACGGCGGCTCCGCCCGGGATGGTGGCCTCGTCGATGGTGGCGACGTACTTGCCGCTCTTGGGGACGGTGATGGTCGCGGTGCCGTCCGCGCCCGTTTGGCCCGTTCCAGTGAAGCCATCGGGCCCCGTGACGTTGATGGTGACGCCCGCGATGGGGGCCTTGTTGGCATCCGTGACGACGGCGACGATGGCCGGATCGGCGGCCGCAGCGACGCCCGTGAGGGCCACGGAAGCGGCGATGAGCCCCAGGAGTGCCAGGAGAAGCCGAGCGAATCCTCGGTGCACTCAGCCTCCCTCGACGATCGGATCCACGGGTGGGGGATCCGGGCGCACCCCCGGGGGTGTCTCTTGTCGGGGAGCATAGTCCGGGCCGGAGCCCGGGGGGAGCCTTAGGCGATATCGATACCGAAGGGCACCCGGCCCGCTCAGGCGTCCTTGACGAAGCAGGTCAGCCTGGCCGTGCAGATGGCCCGCCCCTGGTCGTCAGCAACCGTGACGGCTGAGGTGATGAGCGTGCGTCCCAGCGCCAGCGGCACGGCCGTGGCCGTGACGAATCCCTCGCGCGCGCTGCGATGGTGGCTGCAGGACAACTCGATGCCGACGGCGTAGCGACCCTCCCCGGCGTGCAGGTTGGCCAGCACCGAGCCGGTGCCCTCGGCGAGAACGGCGCTGGCCCCGCCGTGGAGAAGGCCGAAGGGCTGGGTGTTGCCCTCGACGGGGATTCGGGCCACGACGCGCTCGGGGGAGACCTCGAGCCACTCCACGCCCATGCGCTCCCCGAGGCGGGCGGCCTCGGAGGCCTGGATGATGGCGGCGAGTTCTCGAGGATCGCTGGTCATGGGCCCAGCCTAGGATCGCGGCATGCCCGACGACCGGCTGCTCCTGCTCGACGGGCACTCGCTGGCCTATCGGGCATTCCACGCCCTGCCGGACGAGAACTTCTCGACCGCCGGCGGTCAGCCGACCAACGCGGTCTACGGCTTCACGTCGATGCTCATCAACGCACTCCGTGACGTGGATCCCACCCATATCGCGGTTGCCTTCGACGTTTCGCGCACGACCTTCCGCACGCAGGCCTATCCCGAATACAAGGCAACGCGTTCGGCGTCACCACCGGAGTTCAAAGGTCAGGTCGACCTCATTCGCGACGTCCTCACGGCGATGGGTATCAGGTGGATCGAGTACGACGGCTACGAGGCCGACGACATCATCGCCACCCTCGCAACACGCGCCCAGGATGCCGGCATGTCCACCGCCATCATCACCGGCGACCGCGATGCCTTCCAACTGGTGACCGATTCGGTCACCGTGCTCTACCCGAAGAA
>JBJTIQ010000130.1:0-10094 GCA_046095085.1 Actinomycetota bacterium
GTGTCGGGGACGATGTCGTCGGCCATGTCCGCACGCTAGCGGCGCCCGGCCGCGAGGTCCACGATGGCATCGGCTGCTGACACCGTGCCTCCGTAGCGCGCAAGGGAGTCCGCGAGTGCCTGCGCGGCTGCGGTTGACTCAGGCTCGCGCGCCCGGGAGAGGGCTGACCGCACGGTGTGGCTCGTCAGGGCCGCGGGATCGATGGAGGCGCCCACTCCGAGTCGCTCGACCCTGCGCGCGTTGGCCCACTGATCGCCTCCGAAGGGAATGACGACCATCGGTCGGCCCGCCGCAAGGCTCTCCTGGACGGTGTTGTTGCCGCCATGCGTGATGACGACGTCGACATGCTCGAGGAGCGCGACCTGGGGGACCTGCCGATAGATGCGTACGTCGTCAGACTGGAGCGACGCGAGCCGATCGGCGCTTGCACCTGCGCTGACGATCACGCTGAAGCCCGCTGCCCGCGCGCCATCAATCAGCGTGCCGTAGACACCCGGCTTGTCGTTGAAGACCGTGCCGAGAGAGATGTAGGCGAGGGGTCGGGTCGACGGCAGGCCAGCTGGATCGATCGCTGCAGCCGTGGTGCTTGCGCGCAGGCACGGCCCGGTCATGACGACGGGTCCGGGCAGTGGACGCAGTCCCGGCTCGAGTTCCGGCGTCGTGGCCAGGACGTTCAGGTCACGCGATATCGGTCGGCGCAGCAGCCCGGGATCAGGAGGGGGCAGCCTCAGGCTCCGTGCAGCGGACGTGACGCGTGCATCGAATCGGGCGCCGAGTTCGTCGAGGCGCGCTTCACCCGCACGCCAGGCAGGCGTGCCCCTGGCTGACGCAGTCAGGGAAGTGCCAAAGGGTGCAGCGCCGTCGGTGGTGAAGGGAAGCGCGGAATGGTAGACCGCGACGTAGGGGAGGTCCGCGAGTTGCGCGGCGAGCATGGCTGCGGGCATCAGATAGTCGCCCACGATGACGGATGCGCCGATGCGCCTCCCGTGCTCCGCGATCTGGCGTGCCTGCGCGGCAGTTCCGCTCGTGAAGAGCTTGATCGCGACAGCCAGCTCGTCCTGGCCTGACGTCCGGGGCAGGCGTGCCGCGTGCCACAGGCCCGTGGGAGGAGGACGCAGAGCAAGGACATCAATCCCGTCGGATGCTACCGACGCGGGCAATTCCGCGGCGAATCGGATGGGTTCGGGCCACCGAGCACTGAAAGGGAGCCGCGCCCGCATGAGGGCGAAGCCGACGGCATGGCCGCGCCCGATCAACTCCACGCCGATGGCCCTCAACGCGCTGGTGTGCCCCGCGGTCGGGTGCGCAGCGAGCAGGATGGCCACAGCGGTCTACTCGGTTTGCCCGCCGGGAGCCCGCCAGACCAGGCAGGCGCGCGTGACATCTGCGCTGCGTGAGCGGCTGGCCTCCCTCGTCGTCACGCTGTCAGGCTAGCCGCCCGGGCCATGGGCGATGGGTGAGTCCTCGCTGGGCGCCATGTTGCATTATTGCTATGTAGCATTTATGCTGCCTCCATGGGGCGCAGGAGCAAGGCGGACGAGCCTGAGGTCTTCAGCCGCCTGGAGGAGTGGCGACTCGCCCGGGGCCTGAGCCGCCAGGAACTGGCCGACGAGGTGTCGGTGCACTACCAAACGATCGGCTACCTCGAGCGCGGCGAGTACTCGCCCAGCCTGGCGCTCGCGCTACAGATCGCCGAGGTGCTCGACGCGCCACTGGACGAGATCTTCTCGCTGCGGCCATTCACCACGTCTGTGAAGGGGGTCTGAGGATGCCGCATATGCCGACGACGTGGAGGGAGCGCAAGGAGTCAGACCTAGAGCGCAAGGTCGACAGGCGCATGCGCGATCAGCGCTTTGCCTGGCTGCGGACCAGGGGCAGTCGACGGACCCTGGCGGTGGTCGGTGCACTGCTGTGCGTCGGGATCATCCCGGCGTTCGCCCAGGGTGGGGCGATCGCAGGAATCGTGGTCACCCTCGCCGCGTGGGCAGTCTGGGGACTCCTGCGACTGTCCACCCGCACGGTCGCTGACCTGCCCGGCCGCTTCCTCGACGAGAGGCAGCGCGCATTGCGTGACCGCGCGTACCGCTATGCCTACCTCATCCTCGGCTGGGTCGTCGCTGCCGCGCTGACCGTCGGTCTGATCGCCTTCATCATCGTGTCGGAGAACGACGCAGCCACGCTGACGACCACCTGGGACCAGGCCATCTGCGTCGTCCTTTCCGTTACCCTGCTCATCTCGCTGCTGCCGAGCACGGTGTTCGCCTGGTGTGATGCCGGTGAGGAGTCCACTGACCCGGGGGAGTTGCCTTGACCACACGCCAGGCCTTCCCTGACCAACTTCGCGGCCTGGCTCTCCTGGGCATCATCCTCGTCAACGTGCCGTTCCTGGCCATCAGCGCCGTGGGGTATTCCGAAGCCTCGGTGGCCAACGGCCTCGACCGCGCGGTCGCCTTCCTCGTCACGATGCTCGCGGCCGGCAAGTTCTACATCATCTTCTCGTTCCTCTTCGGCTACAGCTCGCTCTTCATCCTCAAGGACGGCTCCAAGGTCCATCGCCGCGTGTATCGCCGGAGGCTTGTCGCCCTGCTGCTCCTCGGCATCGCACACGTCGTCTTCTTCTTCGTGGGCGACATCCTCGTCACCTACGCGCTCCTCGGCTTCGCGCTGCTGCTCCTGGTGAAGCGGTCGGACCGAGCGCTGTGGCTGACGGCGCTCATCGTGTGGATCGTCGCCGCCTGCTGGGTCATCGGCATCGCGGCACTGACGGCGGTAGCAACGGTGCTCTTCCCCGAGGAGGCAGCGGTCGACCTGTCGATGTTCGCCGGCTACGACGCCGCGATGGCCGACGGGACCTTCTGGCAGGCGGCCGTGGAGCGGCTGAAGCTCTACCCGACCGCACTGATCACGGTGCTCCTCGGCCAGGGCATCTTCGCTTTCGGCGCGTTCTCCCTGGGCATGTTGGCCGCGCGCCACCAGTTCCTGGGGCGCCTGGGGCACTTCCGTCCGTGGCTTCGCCGCTGCGCGATCTGGGGGTTGGCCATCGGGCTGCCGATCCAGTTCGCGTGCACGTGGTTCGTCCTCGGGCCGGGTGTGCCGGTGGGTCTCGACGTCGGGCCCGCCGGGCAGATCGCGACGGCGTTCACGATCGCGCTCGCGCCCGTCCTGTCGGCCGGCTACATCGGGGGCCTGGCGCTGCTCTCCCTGCGCTATCCGCGACTGCTCGCGCCGTTCGCGCCGGCGGGCAAGACCTCGCTCACCATCTACATCGGGGAGTCGGCCCTGCTCTGCGTCATCTTCTGCGGCTGGGGCTTCGGTCTCTTCGGCACGCTCGGCGCTGCCGCGGTGACCGCGATCGCCATCGGGTGCTGGGCTGTGCTGGCCATCGCGATGACGCTGTGGTTGCGTCGCTTCTCCCAGGGGCCGCTCGAGTGGCTGGTGGGCCTTTGGACGAAGAGGCCGCTGAAGCAGGTCGCGTAACGCGTAGGGTCGGCGCATGGCGATTGATGGAGTGACCACGTGCTTGTGGTTTGACGAGCAGGCTGAGGAAGCCGCGCAGTTCTACGTCGCGACGTTCCCTGACTCGCACATCCTGTCGACGTCGTACTACGCGACGGACGCCCAGAAGCCCGAGGACTCGGTGCTCACCATGGAGTTCGAGCTCTTCGGCAAGGCGTTTCTTGCCCTGAGCGGCGGCCCTCACTTCACGCACTCGCCGGCCATCAGTTGCCAGGTCTTCTGCGATACGCAGGAGGAAGTCGATCGCCTCTGGAATGCCCTCGTCTCGAACGGTGGCGAGGAGAGCATGTGCGGGTGGTGCGGTGATCGCTTCGGCGTGAGTTGGCAGATCATCCCGCGCCGGCTCACCGAGCTCCTGTCGAGCCCCGATGCGGATGTGGCGCGCCGTACGACGGAACGCATGATGACGATGAACAAGATCGTCATCGCCGGCCTGGAATGGCCCCTGACCGCATAGTGTTGACGGACCATGACCGAGCAGCAGGAGTATCGGGTTCTTGAGGCCCAAGGCGACATAGAGCTCCGGGAGTACGCGCCCTGCGTTGTGGCAGATGTCGTGGTGCCTGGTTCGGCCGAACAGGCCGCCAGCGCGGCATTCCGGCCGCTCTTTCAATACATCTCCGGTGCGAATCGCGGCGCCGAGCCGTTGGCCATGACTGCGCCGGTGATCCAGCAGCCCGCGAGCGAGCGACTGGCGATGACGGCTCCGGTCATCCAGGAGCCTTCCGACGCCGATGAGTGGACCGTGTCCTTCGTGCTCCCGGCGGGGCGCTCCCTATCGGACTACCCGGTGCCGACCGACACGCGGGTATCGCTTCGCGCAGTCCCGGCTGAGACGGCGGCTGCGATTCGCTGGTCCGGGCGGTGGACCGAGTCGAACATCACCCGCCGCTCGCAGGAGCTTCGACGTGAGATGGCGAAGGCCGGGTGGCAGGAGGCCGGTGAGCCACGCTGGGCTCGATTCGACCCGCCGTGGAAGCCCCCGTTCGCTCGACGCAACGAGATCGTCATCCCCGTACGTCGTTCGGATGCCGGCCCTAACGGCTAGGCCCCCGCATCGAACGGCGTCGCGGCGATCTCACGGTCGAGTGGAGCCTCGGGACGGGTATCGCAGCCAGGTCTGTTTACAGTGAGGGGTCATTGGATTACCCAAAGGAGTCCCATGCACGCACGCGCTGCCCTGCTCACCGCGACATTGGCCCTCACCCTCGCCGGCTGTGCCTCTCCGTCCGCCGAACCGCCAGCTACCTCAGCAACCGCGGTTGTCTCGCAGGAGGTCACACCTGCAGCCACCCCGACACCGCCAGCGCAGACGGACGCCCCGGCAGAGCCAGAGTCACCCACGAGCGAAGCAGCGCCGGCGGGACCGGGCTCCTACGTCACGCTCGCCGACTACGACGCTGACAAGGCCGCCTACGCCTCGACCGATGTGGTGCTGTTCTTCAACGCGGCATGGTGCTCGACGTGCAAGGTGGCGCGCGACAACATCGAAGCGGATCTCGCCAGTATCCCCTCCGGCTTGACGATCGTCGTCGTCGACTTCGACACTGCCACCGACCTGCGGCAGAAGTACGGCGTGACCGTGCAGCACACCTTCGTCCAGGTCGATGCCGACGGCAACGAGCTCGCCAAGTGGTCGGGCAGTGTCACGGCCGATGAGATCGCCCAGAACACGGTCTGATGCTCCTCCTGCTCGGGGCCTTGGTCGCAGGGGTCCTGACGACACTGGCCCCGTGCGTCTTGCCGCTGCTTCCGGTAATCGTGGGTGGCTCGCTGGACGAGTCGAGCAAGCGATCACGTCGCCGCGCGTACGTCATCGCAGGATCCCTCGGTGCCTCCGTCGTCGCATTCACCCTTGTCTTGAAGGCGAGCACCGCCCTCATCGGCATCCCCACGTCGGCGTGGCAGTGGATCAGCGGACTGATTCTCATCGCCCTCGGGCTCTTCTCGGCTTTCCCTTCACTGTGGGACTACGTCTCCATGCGCCTGTCGCTGCAGCAGCGCAGTGCCGAGCGACTCGCGGCGGCGCGGCAACGCGAGGGCACAGCCGGAGCGGTCCTGACGGGTGCGGCGCTCGGGCCGGTCTTCACCTCGTGCAGTCCGCTGTATGGCTACGTGATCGTCACCGTGCTTCCCGCCTCACTAGGCCAGGGCATCGCGCTGCTCGTCGCCTACGTCATCGGGCTCTGCGGCACCCTGCTCGCCATTGCCCTGCTTGGGCAGCGGCTTATCGGTGCGGCTCGCTGGGCCGCGGACCCGCACGGATGGTTCCGACGCGGCCTTGGGTGGATCTTCATCCTGGTGGGAATCGCCATCATCGCCGGATGGGATAAGGACCTACAGGCATGGGTGATTGAGAACTCGCCCATCCGTCCCTGGGAACTCGATTCGGAGTTCATTCCTCAGGGTTGACGCGCCTCTACGCCCCCACGTCGGCGGGAGTGCCGCCGGTGATGCGCACGAGCTCGGCGAATGACGTCGTGAAGACGTATTGCGGGTGGCCGCCCGCAGCCCACGCCTCGTTCGCCCCTTGACTTCACAGGCGAGCCCTGAGTCGATGTTCCGCTGTCGAGCAGCAAGAAGCTCCACTGTGAATGCCTCACCTTTAGGCTGATGTCATGCCAGAAGCTTGGCCGACTCTTGCTGTGCGGGCAACGCGCTCTGCGCTAGTGCCGTTGGGTGATGCGGGGCGCGCTGAGCCGATGACGGCCTACATGAAGGGAGTGGCACCCTTCCTCGGAGTCAGCACTCCCGCCCGTCGCATCGCCTTACGGCAAGCGTGGTGCGACCTCGCCCTCCCTGAGAGTGACGATCTGGGGAGTGCCGCTGTTGCCCTGATGGCGATGAGGGAGCGGGAGTTCCACTACGCAGCCTGCGACATTGTCACTCGATATCGCCCTCAGGCAGACGCCTACTTTCTGGATTCCTACGTCACGGACCTGTTGGTTACCAAGCCCTGGTGGGACACCGTGGACGCCCTGGTCAGTGCGGCCGTGAGTCCTCTCTGCCTGCGCTACGACGCGGACTGGCTCGTGACCCAGTGGTCGGACTCCGGAGATACCTGGCTGATCCGCGCGGCTCTCACACATCAGCGGGGCTGGAGGTCGCAGACGCGGGTTCCCCGCGTCCTGGAGCTGTGCGACCAGCACTGGGGCAATCCGGAGTTCTTCGTTGCCAAGGCCATCGGGTGGGCGTTGCGTGATCTCGCAGCTCTTGATCCTCACCGAGTGCAGAGGTTCCTCGAGGCCCGGCGAAAGGCAAACCCCGTGGCAACTCGAGAAGCACAGCGAGGAATCTCCCGTGCAGTCGATGTCACGAGATGACCCCTGTCGTCAGATGTTCAGGCCCCGACGTCGGCTGGCGTGCCGCCGGTGATGCGGACCAACTCGTCGAATGACGTCGGGAAGACGTGGTGCGGGTGCCCGCCCGCTGCCCACACCTCGTCGAAGTTAGCCAGGTCGACGTCAACGATCGTGCGCAGGGGAGAGGGGTGGCCAATCGGCGCGACGCCACCGTTGGCGAAGCTCGTGGCCGCGCGTACGTCGTCGGCCGTAGCCTTGCCGACCTCACCGACACCGAGGATCGCGGCGACCTTGGCGGTGTCGACGCGGTGGCCGCCTGAGGCGACCACGAGCACGGCCTGGCCGTCGGCCATGAATATGAGTGACGACGCGATCTGAGCGGGCACGATGCCGAGGGCGTCAGCCGCCTCCTTGGCCGTGCGCGCCGAGTCATCGAGACGGCGAACCTGACCTGAGACCCCTGCGGCGGCGAGTGCCTCGCGCACGCGGATGACGGATTCCTGCTCCTGCTCAGCCATGGTCCGGGAATCTACCGGGCGGTGCGGGTCACCAGGCCCAGTAGGAGCCCAGGGTGCCGGTGAGCCGGTTGACCGTCTTGATCTGGGCCGATGTCACGGGGCGTGCGTCGACACCCGCGACGTCGACCTCGACCGCCTGGATGAAGACCCCCACGCGGCGGAACGTGTCGTACTCGTACTCACCGATACCGCTACTTGCGTCGGTCGCGGTCGTGACGTGCTTCACCCACACGAATCCGTCGCCATCGGTCGTCTTGTCCTGGCCGTGGGAGACCTTCTGCGTGACGGTCCAACCCTCGTCCTTGGTGCTGAAGGTGCCAGCGCACTTCTGCGCCGCCTTGCGCAGCGACTTCATGGCCTCGCGTGCGTCCGACTCGCTGGCGAACTCGTAGAGCTCCTGTCCGGCGGTTGTCTCCACGCGGGACTTGCTCGACACGTAGTCGACCTCGTAATTGCCCACAGGCGCGGCCACCTTGACCTCCTTGTCACCCTGCAGGTCGCACAGCCAGATGCTGTCCGCACTCTGCTTGGCACCGGTGAGATGGGAGAAGAGGCGCAGGTGCTTGCCGGCGACCCCGAGCGAGGCAGCCTGATCAGCGGACATCATCTGATCCGACACCGTGTCGAGGGAGTAGTGGGAAGCCTGAGCGGGCGTGGCAGCGAGGACGGAGAGTCCAAAGGCTGCGCAACCGATGGCGATCGCGGTGACGGTGGGTGTCTTCATGCCGGGCCTTCCTCGTATGTGGGTGTGAACCGAGCCTAGCGATCCTGATCGCCCGTCACACCTGACGGGGCATCGATGTCGTGGATGCTCTTCACCATCAGAACGCCGAGCGCCACGATGGTCATGAGCACCCACAGACCCAGGAGCACCGGCATCACGCCCGTCCGCTCGGCGATGACGCCCGTGGCGAGCATGAAGACCGGCGGCAGCGCATAGAAGAGCGATGTCTGGATCCCGTACACACGCCCCTGGGCGTCGGGCTCCACGCGGCGCTGGACGACCGTGTTCATCAGCGGCTGCATCGGCCCCCAGGCCAGGCCAATGGCGAAGCCCGCAGCGACCATCAGCGGCAGCGGTGGCAGCAGGGCGATCGGCAGGTAGAAGACGATGGTCGCGACGAGTACGCCGCGCGCGATGTTGAGGCGCGACACGCGCTTTGACAGCCACCCGTAGCCGAACGCGCCGATGATCGTGCCGCCCGATAGCGCCGCGAGGATGAGGCCGAGAGCCGTCGGCTCATCGAGCTCGACGAAGTGGGCCGGCAGCAGCACCGACTCGGTGGGCAGGTAGATCGAGCCGAGAATCGTGACAGCGAGGATGAGCGCGCGCAGGGCGTGGTCGTTCCAGATGATCTTCACGCCCATGACGGCGTTCTGCCACGCGCTCGGGTGGGCCTCGCCGGCCTCCTCGCGCGCCGCCTTGGCCTCCTGGCCCGCGTCGCCGACGTGCAGGAAGACGATGAGGATCGCCGAGATCACGAAGAGCACGAAGGGCACCCAAAACGCCGAGACCGGCCCGAGCGTGGCGATGAGGAGCGAGCCGACCAGCGGGCCGATGACCCACCCGATGCTGAAGACGCCCTCGTGGATGCCATTGAGTCGCGTCACGCTCATGCCGCTGGCCCCGGCCACGTCGGGAATGAGCGCCTTGCGCGCGGTGTAGCCCGCAGGATCGAAGACGGCCCCGAGCATGGCCAGGCCGATGATCCAGGCGATGTTGAGGTCGGTGAAGAAGGCCACGATGGGGATCGCGGCCACCGAGATCGCCGACAGGATGTCGGAGACGATGCTGACGATGCGCCGGCCGAAGTGATCGACGGCCCATCCCGACAGTGGTGCCGCGAGGAATCCCGGAAGCGCGGAGATCGCCACGACGAGTCCGGCCGCCGCGACCGAGTCGGTGCGGGCGAGCACCAGCCAGGGCACGGCGATCGTGACCACGCCGTTGGACATGCCCGACAGCAGGTTGGTGACCTGGAGCAACCCGATGGGGCCCCAGCGGATACGCGAACTCATGCGTGGACGGCAGCCCCGAGGCGCACGGGCAGCGCGCGCAGGCCGTGGATCATCCGGCCGGGATTGGGCACCGGCTCGCCGGCCAGTCGCCACGCCTCGGTGTCAGGGAAGCGCTCGAGCAGATGACGCCACGCAACCTCGGCCTCCATGCGCGCCAACGCCGCACCGAGGCAGTGGTGAACGCCGAAACCGAAGGCCAGGTGCCGTCGCGCGTTGTCCCGGTGGATGTCGAAGCGATGCGGGTCGGTGAACACTGCCGGGTCGCGATTGGCGCCCACCAGCATGAGCACGATGGAGTTGTGCTCTTTGAGCGTGAGCGCACCCGGTATCTCGATGGGTGCGAGCGCGGTGCGGAACGTGTATTGCACCGGCGAGACGTAGCGCAGCGCCTCCTCGGTCATGGCGGGGATGAGGTCGTGATCGGCGGCGACCTCGGCAAACTGGTCGCGGTGCTCCATCAGCACCTGGGTGCCCGCGCCCAGGAGGTTGACGGTGGTCTCGAATCCCGCGAGCAGGATGAACGACGCCGTGCCGACGATGTCGCGGTCGGTCAGGGTCTGGCCGTCGAGTTCGACCTGAGCCAGTGTCGACAGTAGATCGTCCTCGGGGGTACGCCGGCGCTGGTCGAGCAGGCGCGCGAGATAGGCGGTGAGGTTGGCCGACGCGGCGTCCATGGCGCGGGCGTGCCCGAGACTGCGCGCGCGGTCGAGGCCCTCGGCGAGGGTGTTGCCCCACGCGC